>JBPYFF010000188.1:0-2349 GCA_051984455.1 Acidimicrobiales bacterium
CCTGGCCTGCGGGTCCATACCGGCCGTGGGCTCGTCGAGGAACACGAGCTCGGGGCGGCCGATGATGGCCGCGGCCAGCGACAGCCGCTGCTGCTGCCCGCCGGACAGCCGCTTGTACGGGGTGCGCGCGACCGCGGTCAGGCCGACCAGGTCGAGCAGCGCCGGAATGGCGAGCGGATGAGCGTGGAACCTGCTCAGCAGGTTCAGGTAGTCGACCGCGGGCACCGACGGGGGAATGCCGCCGGACTGGAGCATCACGCCGACCCGGGGCCGCAGCGCCCGGGCATCGCGCACCGGGTCCAGGCCGAGAACACGCACCGTGCCCTGGTCGGGCTTCCGGTAACCCTCGCAGGTCTCGATGGTGGTGGTCTTGCCCGCCCCGTTCGGTCCCAGGATGCCGGTGACCGCCCCGCGTGCCGCGCTCAGCGTCAGCCCGTCCACCGCCGTGGTCTGGCCGTACCGCTTGACCAGCGCGCCTATTTCGACGGCGGGCGTCTGCGGGACCGTGCTCACGGACGCGAGTCTACGGCGGTCAGAATCCGCCCCGTGCTACACCGGTCACCTTGGCGCCGCCTCCGGCTCAGGCACGGCATAGATTCCCCGGAGACGTCGCGGCCCAGGCCCTTGCGGCGGGCGCCGTGCCCATGCTCGACTACGTGCGGGCGACGACAGTGATCGAGCACTGGAATCGCCCCTGAGCATCAGTATTGACCCGCCCGCCGCAACCGGATCCGAGTCTGCCGGACGGTCGGCTCGCTGACACTCACGAGGAGCGACACCATGGCCATGGCGCTACAGGACAAGGACCCACACGCAATCGCGATCACCACAATCCGCACGCTATGCATGGACGCGGTCGAGGCGGCGAAATCCGGCCATCCGGGAACGCCCATGGCGATGGCGCCGGTGGCCTACACACTGTGGCAGCGCTTCTTGCGCTTTGACCCCGCCGACCCCATCTGGCCTAATCGTGACCGGTTCGTGCTGTCCGCGGGCCACGCCTCGACATTGCTCTATTCGCTGCTGCATCTGGCCGGCGTCATGGCGGTGAACCCGGAGTACGAGACGGTCGGCACCCCGTCAGTGACACTCAATGACATCGAGCACTTCCGTCAGCTGGGCTCGAAATGCCCGGGCCACCCGGAGTACCGCCTGACTTCGGGCGTCGAGGCGACGACCGGGCCGCTCGGAACCGGGGCGGCCACCTCGGTCGGCATGGCTGTGGCCGGCGGCTGGATGGCGGCCCATTTCAACCGCCCCGGCTACACCATGTTTGACTACGACGTCTACGCGCTGTGCGGCGACGGCGACCTGATGGAAGGCGTCGCGAGCGAGGCGGCGTCTCTCGCTGGTCACCTGCAACTGTCCAACCTGTGCTGGATCTACGACAACAACCACATCACCATCGAGGGCAGCACTTCCCTGGCGTTCACCGAGGACGTGGCCACCCGCTTCATCGGCTACGGCTGGAACGTCACCCGGGTCGGCGACGCCAACGACCTGGAGATGCTGACCCGGGCGTTCGAGGTCTTCCACCGCGAGCGCGGCCGGCCCACGCTGATCATCGTGGACAGCCACATCGCCTACGGAGCGCCGACCAAAGAAGGCACCTCCAAAGCCCACGGCGAGCCGCTCGGGCCGGAGGAGGTACGCGCCACCAAGCGCTTCTACGGCTGGCCGGAGGACGCCACGTTCTACGTCCCGGCCGAGGTTTACGGTACCTTCGCCGACGGCATCGGCAAGCGGGGCGGAGCCCTGCGCGAGGCCTGGATGTCCACCTTCGAGCGCTACCGCCGTGAGTACCCCGACCTGGCCGACCAGCTCTACCGGATGCAGCACCGGCAACTGCCCGACGGCTGGGACACCGACATCCCCGAGTTCCCGGCCGACGCCAAGGGCCTGGCCACCCGGGATTCCAACGGCAAGGTCCTCACCGCTTTCGGCCAGCGGATACCGTGGCTGCTCGGCGGGTCGGCCGACCTGACCCCCTCGACCAAGACACGACTGGCCTTCGACGGTTCCGGAGACGTCGGACCGGGCAGCTTCGGCGGGCGCAACCTGCACTTCGGCGTGCGGGAGTTCGCCTCAGCGGCCATCTCCAACGGCCTGTCCTTGTCCAAGGTCCGGCCGTACTGGTCGACCTTCCTGATCTTCTCCGACTTCGCCCGCGGGGCCATCCGCCTCTCCGCGCTCATGGAAATCCCCGTCATCCACATCTTCACCCACGACTCCATCGGGGTCGGTGAGGACGGCCCGACCCACCAGCCCGTCGAGCAGCTGGCCTCGCTGCGGGCGGTGCCCGGCCTCCTCGTGTTCCGGCCGGCGGACGCCAACGAGGTGGTCGAGACG
>JBPYFF010000189.1:0-6615 GCA_051984455.1 Acidimicrobiales bacterium
CGTGGTTCAAGCCGGGGATAAGCAGCAACGCGCACTGGACGACCGCGCCGATAAGCACTATGACGGTTTCGCCGGCCCGCCCGGGCAGACCGGGAACCTGGAGGATCCGCTCGAGGTTCACCGACAGCGCGACGAACACGAGTCCGGCGAGAACTGCGGTGACGCCGGCGAGTGCGACGGCAAAGTTGGTCCAATGGGCGGGGTTGTTCACGAGACGGCGCGAACCACGATCAAGCCTTCGACAGCATGCTCACGCCGGAGATGTGTCCCGGCAACCTTGTACTTCAATGCAAGGGGCGTTCTCGAGCTTTGCCGAGATGCTCGACGCGTTGTTTGAGGGCCTGACTGAATGCTTCATAGGCAGCGCCACTGCTTCCTGAGCTGCCTCTTGCAAGCGCGACCAGTGCGCCGGAGAAGCGCTCGCCGTGGTTGAGGCGAGTGGTTCCGTCATCGTTGGCAGTGAGGATGAAGAAATGCTCTCCGTCGGCAATCCCGTGGAACCCAAGCTTGCCGAGCCATCGCAATTCCTGGCCGGGCGTGGCCGCGAGCACCTCGGGTTTGAAGCTCATGCCGTGGCCGCCATCCGCAAGCAGGTGCACGACGAGCTTCGTGCCCACCTCGGGAGTGCCTTCAATGCGCATGGAGGGATTCCACTCGCTGTAGCTGGCGAAATCGGTCAGGACGTCCCAGACGGCATCTCTGCTGGCGTCGATATCAACGGTCGTATCGATCGTTAGGCTAGGCATCGACGTGTTCTGCGAGGAAGCTGGTCACGACGGGGACGAGTATGGCAGGGCACTCCGCGGGCGGGTTGTGCCCGGCGCCGTCGAGGATCCCGAGTGTCCGGAGTGTAGCGCTCCGAGGGTGGTCGAGGCGGCCTGGTGTCCGGGTTTGGGTGTGCATCTGCGTTGTCGGCCTGCCATTGAGCTGGTACGGGCCGTCGAAGACAACAACGCGGGTCCCGCGATGAACACACGTTGAACGAAAATGGGGTAGGAAGGCCATTGCCTGATTCTCCTAGCGGACGGCCGCCCAGAGCGAAATCACGCCGAGGACGAAGAGCACCACCGCGGTGACCCTTCGCACCGTGTTGAGGGGAAAAAATCGCAACAGTGTCTGACCGCTGGTGACGGCGAGGGCGGCGACGACCCACAGGGCGGCGACCGCCCCCACTGCGACCGAGAGGGGAGAGTGGTAGTGGGCGGCCAGGTTGGCGGTCAGGATCTGGGTGAGATCGCCCCACTCGGCGATGAAGATCACGATGAACGCGGTCGTGACCACCCTCCGGTGCGAGGCCACCTCCTTCTCGATGAGGCGGGATTCGTCCCTCTGACCTTCGACGTAGGCGTAGACCGCACCGGCGAAGAACATGAGCGCCACGACGACGTCCACCACCTCCCGCGGCAAGACAGCGAACAGTCCTGCACCGATGGTCGTGGCGATCACCGCATGGACGAGGAAGGCGCCCGCCGCCCCCAGCCACACGGCGCGCGGCCGGCCGCGTGAGGCCATGACAAGGGAGGCGAACATGGTCTTGTCTGGTAGCTCGCCGATGAAGATCACTGGGAACACCGCCGCGGCGATGGCCAGGTTCATGGCCGGTTCATGGCCGGGTCAGCTCACCCGAAGGCTCTCACTCGAACCTGACGGCCCTCCACGCGTCGACGATGCCCGGCTCGCCGAACATCTTTAGCTCGCGCGAATCTGGCGCGATCCGGTTGACCATCCACAGGAAGAGATCAGAGGCCGGACCCCGGATGGCGGCGTCGGCCTTGCTGTGCTCCCGCCGGTGCTCCAGCCCGCGATCACCGAAAAACAGCGACCACTCGCCGTCGACGTCAGTGGCGTGGAGGTGAAGGGAACCTGCCAGTCCATCCACGGGTGTCGCCCTGAGCCACTCTCCGGCAAACCAGAGGAATTCGTCGACACCGTCGACGGCAAGGGCCGCCGCGATCGGCCGGGTCACTCCCGCGGCCGCCTGGGCGTCCCACCGGTGGACGGCCGTTTCGTGGGCCATTCGCCGATGCCAGAAACGGGCCGGCGCCGGTCTCTCGTCAAACCAGTTCCATACCATGGCGTTGGGGTCCGCCTGTCCGAGGGCGTCGAGCAGCTCGGTCAGGCCGGCCTGGTACCGGCCGAGGGCAGCGTCGGGCGAAGCAGCAGGGTCAGGACGTTCCCTCCTCGGGCGCTCGGTCGCACCCGTCGTCACAATGCCGGCCACCCAGCGGTGGACGGCTGCCACGTGGCCGACGAGAGCGGTCATATCCCACGCGGGGCAACTCGGCACCGCCGCCCCCGGTGCGAGCCGGGCAGCGTCGGCCAATGCCGTCCCGTCATCACGGATGTGTTCCAGGTACCCGGCGGGCTCCACAATGAGAGTCTGGCACGGGCCGATCCGCGGGCGGACGGGTAGACTTCTTGACTGCGTAGTCAAGGCGAGGAGGGACGCGTGGCTGGCGTTGTGGCCTACGGCACCTACGTGCCGTACTGGAGGTTGGACCGCAAAGCCATCGGCGCTGCCCTCGGGTCGGCTGCCGGTCGGGGAACCCGCGCGGTCGCGTCGTACGACGAGGACACGACCTCGATGGCGGTCGAGGCCGCCCGGGTGGCACTGGCGGCTCTGCCCGAGGGGCTCTCGCCGGAAACCGTGCTGCTCGCGACGGCCGACCCGGCCTATCTCGACAAGACCAACGCCACGGCAGTGCACGCCGCTCTTGGCCTGCCTGAATCCGTCGGCGCCTACGACGTGGGCGGCTCGGTTCGAAGCGGCCAGGCCGCCCTTCACTTCGCCCACTTCGCTCCGGGCCCGACGCTGGCCATCCTCTCGGACATCAGGACCGGCCTGCCGGGAGGCAACGACGAACGGGACGGCGGCGATGCGGCCGCCGCGTTCGTTGTCGCCCCGAGTGGCCCCATCATCGCGGAAGGAATCGGCGCCGCTCAGTCGTCGGCGGAGTTTCTCGACCGGTGGCGCGTGCCGGGTGAGTCTCATAGCCACGTGTGGGAAGAGCGCTTCGGCGAAGCCGCCTATGTGCCCCTGGCGGAAGCGGCGCTGACCGAGGCGTTGAAGGCGACCGGGCTTTCGGCTGAATCGCTCGATCACGTGATCGTGACCGGAGTTCACCCCCGAGCAGCGCGGCAGGTGGTCGCCCGGCTGGGCGCCCGACAGGAGACATACCTCGACGACCTGACGGCCGTCATCGGCAACAGCGGCACCGCTCACCCCGGCCTCCTCCTCGCCAGTGCCCTGGATCGGGCCGAGCCGGAGCAAACCATCGCCCTCATCGTGCTGGCCGATGGAGCCGACGTGGTGTTGTGGCGCACGACGGCTGCCCTTTCCGCCTACCGGTCCCGGGCGGCGGGAGCCACCCTGCAGGATCAGATCGAGCAGGGCAAGGAAGGGCTGGCCTACGCGACCTACCTGACCTGGCGGGGCGAGCTCCAGCGGGAGCCCCCTCGACGCCCCGACCCCGTCGCCCCGGCCGCACCGCCGTCGTTTCGGGACGAGGACTGGAAGTTCGGGTTCTTCGCCAGTCGCTGTGAGGTCTGCGGCACCCGCCACTTGCCGCCGGCCCGGGTCTGTGTGAAGTGCCATGCGGTCGACCAGATGGCGCCAGAGCGCCTGGCCGACGTAAAGGGCACCGTCGCGACCTTCACCGTCGACCGGCTGGCCTTTTCGCTGTCGCCGCCGGTCGTCGCGGCCGTGATCGACTTCGATGGCGGTGGCCGGCTGCGCTGCGAACTGACCGACGTGGACCCGGACGCGGTAAAGATCGGCGATCGGGTGGAAATGACGTTTCGCCGGTTGTTCACTGCCGGCAACGGCGTGCACAACTACTTTTGGAAGGCGCGCCCCATCAACGCGAACAGAGAGGGTGACTGATCATGGCGTCCAACGGAATCAGAGACCGGGTGACCATCGTCGGTATGGGCTGCACGCCCTTCGGCGAGCACTGGGGCAAGGGGGTCGACGACTTGCTGGTCGACGCCGCCACCGAGGCGCTCGGATCAGCCGGCGTCAAGCTCGACGACGTGGATGCCTTCTGGCTGGGCACGATGGGGTCAGGCGTGAGCGGCCTGACACTCTCCCGGCCGATGAAGATCGACTACCGCCCCGTCTCGCGGCTGGAGAACATGTGCGCCACTGGGAGTGAGGCCTTCCGTAACGCCTGCTACGCCGTCGCGTCCGGCGCGTATGACCTGGTCATGGCCATCGGAGTGGAAAAGCTGAAGGACTCGGGCTTTTCCGGCCTCACCGGCAACGCACCGCCCAGCGACGGCACCGCCCCTGCGCTCACTGCGCCGGCCCTCTTTTCACTGCTCGCCCCCGCCTACTGCAAGAAGTACGGCGTGGACGATGCGGAGATGAAGGAGGTGCTGACCCGCATCGCGTGGAAGAACCACCGCAACGGCGCCCTGAACCCGAGGGCCCAGTTCAAGAAGGAAGTGGCCAAGGAGGTCATTTGCAACTCGCCCCTAGTCGCCGGCCCCCTCGGAATCTTCGACTGCTCGGGTGTGAGCGATGGATCGGCCTCCGCCATCATTTGCCGGGCGGAGGACGCCCACCGCTACACCGACAATCCGCTGTACGTGAAGGCGTTGTCATTCGTCTCGGGGCCCGGGGCCGGGCCGATCGATCCCGAGTACGACTACACCACCTTCAACGAGGTTGTCCGTTCCGCCGCCGACGCCTACCACCAGGCCGGGATCGAAGATCCTCGAGCGGAACTGGCCATGGCGGAGGTACACGACTGCTTCACTCCCACCGAGCTGGTCCTGATGGAGGATCTCGGGTTCGCCCCACGCGGGATGGCGTGGAAAGAGGTGTTGGCTGGCACCTTCGATCTTGACGGAGAGCTCGCCGTGAACCCCGACGGTGGCCTGAAGAGCTTCGGCCATCCCATCGGGGCCAGCGGCCTCCGCATGCTGTTTGAGGCGTGGCTGCAGCTGCGGGGCGAGGCCGGGCCCCGTCAGATCAGCAATGGCAAGAAGCTCGGCCTGACCCACAACCTGGGTGGGTCGCCGGGCGAGTGCGTCAGCTTCGTCAGCGTGGTCGGTAGCGAGCCCAGCGCCTAGCGGGGCGAGGGCGAGCGCCGGTTGGCGGGGGCGCCTCGTCGTCTCCCGCGTTTCGGGGTGAGTTGTCTACCGCCTGAGGTGCACTTCTCTCCCCAGAGCATTCTGGGGAGAGAAGTGCACCTTCCGCCAACCCAGTTGACGAGAGGGAGCGCGGCGAGTACGCGTTCTGGCCATGGTTCTCGCTTCCGCTCCCGTTCGCTGGACGTTGCCGCCTGACCGGGTCCCGCCGGCCTGGTTCAACGTCGCCCCGCATCTGCCCACCCCTCTCGATCCACCTCTGCATCCCGCCACCCGGCAGCCGGTCGGGCCTGACGACCTGGCTCCGTTGTTTCCTATGGCGCTCATCGGCCAGGAGGTTTCGACCGCGCCCTGGATCGACATCCCTGGCGAGGTCATCGACATCCTGCGACTGTGGCGGCCCACCCCGCTCGTGCGGGCCCGGCGGCTCGAGGCGGCACTCGGCACCCCGGCGCGGATTTACTACAAGGATGAGTCGGTCTCGCCGGCCGGCTCGCACAAGCCGAATACCGCCGTCCCGCAGGCGTTCTACAACAAGTCGGAGGGCACGCGACGGCTGGCGACCGAGACGGGCGCCGGTCAATGGGGCAGCGCCCTGGCCTTTGCATCGGCCCTGTTCGACCTCGAGTGCAAGGTCTACATGGTGCGGGCGTCATATCATCAGAAGCCCTATCGCCGGGTCATGATGGAAACATGGGGCGCCTCCGTCGTGCCCTCCCCCGTCGATGAGCCCGACCATCCCGGCTCTCTGGGTACTGCCATCAGCGATGCGGTGCGCGACGCCGCCACGAGGGCAGACAGCCACTACTCGCTCGGGTCGGTCCTCAACCATGTGCTTCTTCATCAGACGGTCATCGGTCTCGAGGCCAAGGAACAACTCGCCCTCGCGGGCGAGGACGCTCCCGACCTGGTCATTGGCTGCTGCGGCGGCGGATCCAACTTCGGCGGCCTGGCTCTGCCCTTTGTGCCTGAGCAGGGCGTCGAGTTGCTGGCGGTCGAGCCCTCGTCCTGCCCGACGTTGACGGCGGGCCGGTTCGACTACGACTTCGGCGACACGGCGGGCATGACGCCGTTACTGGCCATGTACACCCTTGGGCATGAATTCGTTCCTCCGCCCATTCATGCCGGCGGGCTGCGTTATCACGGAGATGCGCCGATCATCTCGAGTCTGGTGAAGGCCGGTCGAATGAGGGCCGTCGCCTATCCGCAAGGCAAGGTCTTCGAGGCGGCGGTCCAGTTCGCCCGGACCCAGGGAGTGATCCCTGCGCCGGAAACCAGCCATGCGGTGCGGGCCACGATCGACGAGGCTCTGCGAGCCAAGGAGGAGGGCGTCGAGCGGGTCATCCTCATGGGGTTCTCGGGTCACGGCCTGCTCGACCTGCAGGCCTACGACGACTATCACAACGGCCGGCTCGACGCCGGCTAACACAACGGCCGGCTCGACGCCGGCTAAAGGTTAAGGGCGGCCGGCCCTCGTCTCCTCCGACAGCGGAGCGGAGGCGCCGTGCAGCGCCTTGGCGG
>JBPYFF010000190.1:0-6103 GCA_051984455.1 Acidimicrobiales bacterium
GCAGCTGCTCGCCGAACCCGCCATCGGTGTCGAGGATCAGGACATCTTCGTCCACCAGGGTGACCCGCACGAGGGCGCTGACTTTTCCCTGGGGCTCGAGCACCAAGGACCAGTCCGACTGCCCGACGACCAGGGAAGCCAGGTCCTGGCTGCACTGGCCCTGCAGGAAGTCCCGGGCGTCGGGGCCGGAGACGCGGACAGCGTCCCGCGCCAACCACAGCGCGCCCGCCGCCCTGCGCAGGAACCGGTAGTCGGTCGCCAGGTCGCTCATGGCCGCCAGTCTGTCGCCAGCGCCCGGCGGGCCTCGGTGATGCGGCGGGCTCCGGGCACCGCCGCCAGCAACGCGGCCGCCTTGTTGCGGCACTCGAGGTCCTCAAGCTCGGGATCGGAGTCAGCCACGATCCCCGCCCCGGCCTCCACGCTCGCCCGGCCGTCGGGCCCCACCAGCATGGTCCGGATGGCAATGGCGGTGTCGAGGTTTCCCGAGAAGTCGATGTAACCGACCACGCCTGCGTACGGGCCCCGCTTCACCGGCTCGAGCTCGTCGATGATCTCCATGGCCCGGACCTTGGGAGCACCCGAGACCGTGCCGGCCGGGAGGGTGGCGCGTAGCACGTCGATCGGCCCGAGGCCGGCCCGCAGCTGCCCCGAGACCTGGGAGGTGAGGTGCATGACGTGGCTGTAGCGCTCGAGGGTCATCAGCTCGTCGACGTGCTCGGTCCCGAACTCGACGACCCGGCCGACGTCATTGCGAGCCAGATCGACCAGCATCACGTGCTCGGCCCGTTCCTTGGGATGCTCGGTCAGCTCGCCCGCCATCCGGCGGTCGTCCTCCTCCGTACGGCCCCGCCGCCGGGTCCCCGCGATCGGCCGGGAGATGCCCCTCCCGTCGAGCAGCTGCACCATCGGTTCGGGCGACGAGCCGATGACGTCGAGCTCGGGATGCCGCAGGAAGTACATGTAAGGGCTGGGGTTCACCTGCCGCAGGGACCGGTAGAGGTCGAACGGGTCGGCGTCCAGATCCAGGTCGAAGCGCTGGGCCAGCACCACCTGGAAGATGTCGCCGGCGCGGATGTACTCCTTTGCCACCTCGACCGCATCGGCGTACTGCCGGGCCGAGGTCCGCCGCTTCACGACCGGTAGCTCGTCTTCCCGCAACGGCGGCTCCACCAGCGGCTCGTCGAGGGGGCGGGCGCCGTCTTCGGCCATCCCTTCCAGCCGGGTCACAGCGGCGTCGTACAGCTCGTCGACGTTGGCCGGGTCCGCCGGCAGCGGGACGCTATCGATCAGGGTGACTCGCTGGCGCCAGTGGTCGTAGACGGCGAGCTGGCCGATGACCGAGAGGATGGCATCAGGAAGACCAAGCTCGTCGGGCGGCACATCGGGAAGGCGCTCGACCTCACGGACAACGTCGTAGCCCAGGTACCCGACGACCCCTCCGTGCAGCGGTGGCAACTGGTCGAGCTCGGGCGATCGATAGACGGCGAGGAGCGCTTCGAGCGCGGCCAGCACGCCCCGGTCGCGGGGCACGGAAGGAGGAAGCGACCCCTCGGTGTCGAGGCGGTCCCGGCCGGGGCGTCCCACGATGGTCGCGGTGGGGCGCCGGCCGATGAACGACCACCGGCCCCAGCGCTCGGCGTGCTCGACCGATTCGAGGAGAAAACCGGGCTCCTCACCGACGACCCGGGCAAAGGCCGCGACCGGCGTGGTCAGGTCGGCCAGCAGTTCCTGCCATACCGGGACCACCGAGTACTTGCGGGCAAGGGCCCGGAACTCGTCCCGGGAGGGGTGAATCACGACTCGCCGAAGGCGCGGTAGAAGCAGGTCAGCGCGCCGGTATGGCAGGCGCCGCGGCCCTCCTGCTCCACCCGCACGAGCACGGTGTCGCCGTCGCAGTCGTAGAACATCTCGCGGACCCACTGCCGGTCACCCGAGGTCTCCCCCTTGCACCAGTACTCCTGCCGGCTCCGGCTCCAGAACCAGGTGCGGCCGGTCGAGAGCGTGCGTCGCAGCGACTCCTGGTTCATCCACCCCAGCATCAGCACCGCGCCCGTGCGGTGCTCCTGGACGATGGCGGGAACCAGCCCGTCGGCGTTATAGCGGATGTCGGCGAGCTGGTCGTCGCTCGCCGCGATAGGTGTCGCGACCGGCATAGGCCGACAATGCTACGAGAATCAAAGATGACGAGGTTCAGAGATACAGTCCGGTGCTGCCGTCCATTCGTTCTGACGCGACGGCATGAATGTCGCGCTCCCGCAGGATGAGGTAGTCCTCGCCCTTGACCTCTACCTCGTAGCGGTCCTCGGGGTTGAACAGCACCTGATCGCCCGGCTTGATGGTCCTCACGTGCGGCCCGGCAGCAACGACCTCGGCCCAGACCAGTCGCCGGGCGACCTGGGCCGTGGCCGGGATGAGGATGCCCGCCCGTGACTTTCGTTCGCCCTCCGACCGGGGAATCTGCACGAGGACCCGGTCGGTCAGCATCTGAACCGCCTGCTTGGCTTCTGCAGCCATTCTCCGACCCTACTGCTCTCTGACAACAGGTCTGACCGGGACGCCGGCGCCGGCCAGATACTCCTTGGCCTCGGCCACGGTGACCTCGCCGAAATGGAAGATCGACGCCGCCAGCACCGCATCGGCCTTGCCGGCGGTCGCCCCATCGACCAGGTGGTCCAGGTTGCCGACCCCGCCGCTGGCGACGACCGGGATCCCGCAGGCGTCGACCACGAGGCGGGTCAGCTCGAGGTCGAATCCTTCTCGCGTCCCGTCCCGGTCCATGGAGTTGAGCACGACCTCGCCCGCACCCCGGTGCTCCGCCTCGGCCGCCCAGTCGATAGCGTCCCTGTCCGTCGGCCGCCGGCCCCCGTGGGTGTAGACGCGGTAGCGGCCGTCGACCCTCCGCACGTCCATACCGACAACCACGCACTGGGCCCCGAACTCCCTCGAGAGCTCGCCGATGAGCTCCGGCCGGCTGACGGCGGCGGTGTTGATTCCGACCTTGTCGGCCCCGACCCGCAGCAGCCGCCTTGCGTCTTCCCGCGTCCTGACCCCGCCGCCCACCATCAGCGGAATGAACACCTGCTCGGCCGTCCGGCGCACCACGTCGACCATCGTCTCCCGGGCGTCGGACGAGGCGGTGATGTCGTAGAACACGATTTCGTCGGCGCCTTCGGCGTCGTAACGGGCGGCCAGCTCCACCGGGTCGCCGGCGTCCCGCAGGTTGCGGAACTTCACCCCCTTCACCACCCGTCCGCCGTCGACGTCCAGACAGGGGATGATCCGGACGGTCCTCACGCCAGCACCGCCAGAGCCGACGGGATGTCGAGCCGGCCCTCGTAGAAGGCCTTGCCGACGATCACTCCCGCCAGGGCCCGGCCGGCCGATCGCAACCGCCCGAGCGCCCTCAGATCCTCCACGCCGCTGACGCCGCCGGAGGCGATGACCGGTGCCTCGGTCAGCTCGAGCACGGCCGCCAACCCGGCCAGGTCGGGGCCCCGGAGCGTCCCGTCGGCGGCGATGCTGGTGACGACCATGGCCGCCAGCTGCGGCACCGCCAAACGCGCCATTGCGTCGGTCAGGGCGAGGCCGGAGCCGGACTGCCACCCGTCTACCCGTACTTCACCGTTGCGATGGTCGAGGCCGACCGCGACCCGGCCGGGGTAACGGGAGGCCATCTCGGCCAGTCTCCCGGGATCGGCGATGGCAAGGGAACCGAGCACGACCCGCGCCACACCCCGCTCGAGCCACCTCCCATCCTGCACGCCGCCCCCCAGCTCCACCGGAACGTCCACCCCATCGACAATGGCCTCGATCACCGTCCGGTTGTCACCGGTGCGGCGAGCGGCGTCGAGGTCGACGACGTGAATCCACCGGGCGCCGGCCCCGGCAAAGGCGCGCGCGACCGAGAGGGGGTCGTCGCTATAGGTGGTCTCCTGCTCGAAGTCACCCTGGTGGAGCCGCACGCAGCGCCCGGCCCGGATGTCGACGGCCGGGTACAGGTCCATCAGTCGCAGGCCGCGACGAAGTTGGCCAGGAGCCGCAGCCCGGCCGGCCCTGACTTCTCGGGGTGAAACTGCGTGGCCCACACCCGGCCGCGGGCCGCCGCCGCCACGACCGGGCCGCCGTAATCGCACGTGGCCACCACGTCGTCGGACAGCTCGGGGGCGTACGAGTGGACGAAGTACAGCCACGGCCGCTCGCCCAGGCCGGCCAGCATCGGGCTGTCGGGGACGACCGGCTCTAGCCGGTTCCACTGCATCTGGGGCCGCTTGACGCCATCGGGCAGCAGCCGGATCTTGCCGGCCAGCACGCCGAGGCCAGAGACAACCGGATCCTCGTCGGAGCCGTCGTAGAGCATCTGCATACCGACGCAGATGCCGAGAAAGGGCGTCCCGGCGGCGACGGCGTCGAGCGCCACCCGGTCGAGCCCGGTCGCCCGCAAGGCCTCCATGCACCGGCCGAAGGCGCCCACACCGGGGAGCACGATGCCACTCGCCCCGATGGCATCGGCCGGATCGGTGATCAGGTGGCCATCGCCGCCCACCACCTGCAGCGCCTTTTCCGCCGACCGGAGATTGCCGATGCCATAGTCGAGCACCGCGATCACGCCAGCGTTCCTTTGGTCGAAGGCACGCCGTCTCCCTCGACGCGGACGGCGTCCCGCAGCGCCCGGGCGACGCCTTTGAAGGAGGCTTCCAGGATGTGGTGGCTGTTGCGGCCGCTGCGCATGCGCAGGTGCATGGTGATGCCGGCAGTGGTCACGAACGCCCGCCAGAACTCCTCCGCCAGCTGGGGATCGAACGGAGGGGTCCCGAGCGGAAAGGCCTCACCGCCCGCGCCCGGGTCGACGTCGTACACCAGATACGGCCGCCCGGACAGGTCGAGGGCGACGTCGATCAAGGCCTCGTCGAGGGGCACCGAGACCGACGCAAAGCGGCGCACGCCGGACTTGTCTCCGAGGGCCTGGCGCAGCGTTTCACCCAGCAAGATGCCGACGTCCTCGACGGTGTGATGGGCGTCGATGGCGAGATCCCCGGACGCGTTGACGGTGAGATCCCATCCGGCGTGCTTGCCCAGCTGGGAGACCATGTGGTCGAAGAAGGGCAGGCCGGTGAGGACCTGGACCTTTCCCCTCCCCTCGACAACCAGATCGATCCCGATGGTCGTCTCGTTGGTACCGCGGGTTCGGGTCGCCTGCCTCAACCAAGGACCTCGCTCAGGGCCGCCAGGAACCGGTCGTTCTCCTCCGGTGTGCCGACGGTAACGCGCAGGCAGTTCTCCAGCCGGGGCCAGCCGCTGCAGTCGCGGACCAGCACCGACCGCTCGAGCAGGCCCTGCCACACCTCATGGCCGGGCCTGGCCGCGGGCCGCCAGAGGATGAAGTTGGCCTGCGACGGCCACGCCGTCACCGCCATACCGGCGAGCGCGGCCAGCAACCGCTGGCGCTCGCGCACGAGCGTGCCGACCCGTTCCTCCATCTCGTCGACGAAGCGGACCGCCAGCCGGCCGGCCGCCTGCTTGACGGCGTCGAGGTGGTAGGGCAGGGCCACTCGCTCGAGCGCTTCGACCACCGCGGCCGGCCCGATCAGGTAGCCGAGTCTCAGCCCCGCCAACGCCCACGTCTTGGAGTAGGTGCGGGTAACGACCAGCGGCACCTCGTCGGAAACGAGGTCGAGGGCGGACCAGTCGGCGAACTGGCCGTAGGCCTCGTCCACCACCACCAGACCGGAGGCCGGCTGGACCGCCTCCAGCACCCACCGCACCGTCGTGGGATCCTCGGCCAAACCGGTCGGGTTGTTGGGCGAGGCGAGGAAGGTGATGGCGGGCCGGCCGGCGCTCACCACGTCGCCGACCACGTCGGGGTCCAGGGTGAAATCCGCCCGCCGCCCGGCCTCGATCACCGCCGTTCCCGTCAGGTGGGCGATGTGGCCGTGCAAGGCGTAGGTCGGCTCGAACACCGCCGCTCGCCGGCCCGGCCCCCCGTAGGCCAGGCACAGGGATTGCAGCACCTCGTTCGACCCGTTGGCGCAGAAGACCTGCTCGGGTCGTACCCCGTGAAGCTCGGCCACCGCCTTGCGAAGCTCCCATCCGGCCCGGTCCGGGT
>JBPYFF010000191.1:0-3252 GCA_051984455.1 Acidimicrobiales bacterium
CTCGACCTTCTGGAGACCGTGTTCGATTCCCTTCCGCGCCGCGGCATCGGCGGTGACCTGCGCGGCGAACGGGGTCGACTTGCGCGAGCCCTTGAAGCCGGCGCCGCCGGCCGACTCCCACGCTATCACGTTGCCCTCGCGGTCGGTGAGCGACACGATCGTGTTGTTGAACGAAGTCTTGATATGAGCCTGGCCAACCGGGATGTTCTTGCGGACGCGCCGGCGTCCGCGCTGGGGGCGACGGGGAGCTGGACTCACTTCTTGCCGGCCTTCTTCTTGCCGGCCACCTGCATGCGCTTCGGACCCTTTCGCGTGCGCGCGTTGGTCTTGGTGTTCTGACCCCGGACGGGCAGGCCGCGGCGATGGCGCAGGCCGCGGTACGACCCGATCTCCTGGAGGCGCTTGATCGCCTGGGACCGCTCGCGGCGCAGATCACCCTCAACCGTCACCGAGCTGTCGATGAGGTCACGGAGCTTGACGACCTCCTCCTCGGTCAGATCGCGCACCTTGCGGTCGGGCTCGATACCCACCTTGGCGAGCAGCTCGTTCGAGGTGGAGCGCCCGATCCCGTAGATATAGGTGAGGCCGATTTCGACCCGCTTGTTGAGGGGGATGTTCACCCCGGAAATTCGCGCCATAAAGACTTCCTTACCGCAGGGGGTTCTAGCCCTGCCGCTGCTTGTGACGGGGGTTGGGACAGATCACGAGCACCCGCCCATGGCGGCGGATGATCTTGCACTTCTCGCACATCGGCTTGACCGAGGGTCGTACCTTCACGCTGATTCGCTCTCAGGGTTCGAAGACATACATTGGATCCTCAGCTCGGCTCTGGCGACCGTTCCGGCCCCCGCTACCGCGCTGAAGAGGCGCCGTCGCAGCAGCGGAAAATCGCGCTGCGGGCGCAGCGAGGGATGTTAGCAGGGGGCTTGCCAAGCCGCCGGTGGGCATGCTATACGCCGACGCCCGGCTGGCGCCCCTGCCCTTAGGCGGCGGCGCGCCCCGGTGAGGCCTCGTGCCAGGGGGTCAGGATGCGCGGGCCGTCGGCCGTGACGGCGATCGTGAACTCGAAGTGGGCGGCCAGCGATCCGTCCTGGGAGAAGATCGACCAGCCGTCGTCGGCGACGCGGATTCCGTGGCGCCCGGCGGTCACCATCGGTTCGATCGCCAGCACCATCCCCTCCTCCAGCACGATCCCGGTATCGGGCTGGCCGTAGTTGGGGATCTGGGGCTCCTCGTGCATGTCGCGGCCGATGCCGTGGCCCACGAGCGAGCGGACGATCGACAGGCCCGCGGCCTCGACGTGCTCCTGGATGGCGTGTGAGACGTCGCCCAGGCGGTTGCCGGCCCGGACCTGGGGCACCGCGGCCATCAACGACTCCTCGGTGACCTGGAGCAGCTTCTGGGCGACCGGGCTGACCGGACCGACCGGGAACGTCCGGGCGGCGTCGGCGACCCAGCCGTCGAGGACGACGCCGATGTCGACCGACAGGATGTCGCCCCGAGTCAGCTTGTACGGGCCGGGTATCCCGTGGACGATCATCGAGTTGGGCGAGGCGCAGATCGACCCCGGGAACCCGCGATACCCCTTGAAGGCCGGGGTCGCCCCCTGCGACCGGATGAAGCGCTCGGCGGCCTGATCGAGGTCCTTGGTGGTGACCCCCGGCCGGATCTTGCCCGCCAGCAGGCTCATCGTGCGCACCAGGATGTCGCCGGCGGCGGCCATGCGATCGATCTCCTCGGGCGTCTTCTTGATGATCATGCGTGCGGTCCTGGTCGGGTCTCAGGATCGATGCTAGCGGCAGGATCCGGGGCCCGGGCCCGGCCGATCAGACGTCTTCCTCCAAGCGGAGCGTGGCGATGACGGCGCGGATGTGGCCGTGGACGTCGGCGGGCTCCCGGGTGCCGTCGATCCGCCGCAGTAGGCCCTTCTCGTCGTAGTAGTCGACGAGCGGCTTGGTCTTCTCGTGGAACACCTGCAAGCGCTTCTTGATGACCTCCGGCTTGTCGTCGTCGCGCTGGATCAGGCGCGAGCCGTCCTGGTCGCACTTGCCCTCGTTCTTGGGCGGGTCGAACTCGACGTGGTAGTTGTGGCCGGCCTTGACGCACACCCGCCGGCCGGACAGACGGCGGACGACCTCCTCGTCCGGGACGTCGATGAGCAGCACCGCGGTGACCCGGCGGCCCATCCGGCCCAGCTCAGCCTCCAGGGCGTCCGCCTGCTCGATGGTGCGCGGGAACCCGTCGAGGATGAAGCCGTCCTGGGCGTCGTCCTGGCGCAGCCGGTCGGCCGCCATGGCCACGATCAGGTCGTCCGGGACGAGGTCCCCGTCGTCCATGTACTTCTTGGCCTTGACCCCCAGCTCGGTCTTGTCCTTGACGTTCTGGCGCAGCATGTCGCCGGTGGCGATGTACGCCAGCGGGAAATCTCCCCGCAGACGCTCGGCCTGGGTCCCCTTCCCGGCCCCGGGAGGGCCGAACAAAATGAGGTTGAGCTGCTGAGCCACGCGCGCACTCTACATGTCGGCTGGGTTGTAGCGCGGGAAACCCCCGATCTCCGTCGTCGCTGGGGAATACGGCAGGTCAACGACGGCAACGAAGGACGTGGGGCGACGTGGTGGGGCGGTGCACCGGATTGCAGCGTGCACACGGCGACGAACCGCCTCGATGAATGGCGATTCACCGTCCACAGGTGCCGGTGAATCGCCAATGTTTCGCCCACCGGCCGGGGGAGAAGGACGGCGAACACTACCCAGGCCGCACGCCGCCCGGGAACCGACGACTTCCTACTTCAGGAAGCCCTCGTAGTTGCGCATCATCAGCTGCGCCTCGAGCTGCTTCATCGTGTCCAGAGCGACGCCGATGACGATCAGGATCGAGGTGCCGCCGAAGGCGAAGTTCGCCCCGGTCGAGTTGATCAGGAAGGTGGGCAGGGCCGCGATCGCCGCCAGGAACAGGGCGCCGGGGAACGTCAGGCGAGCCAGGATCCGGTCCAGGAATTCGGCCGTGGGTCTGCCTGGCCTCACCCCCGGAATGAATCCCCCGTACTTCTTGAGGTTGTCGGCCTGGTCGACCGGGTTGAACGTGACCGCCGTGTAGAAGTACGTGAACAGGATGATGAGGATGGCCTCGCCCACCACGTAATGCCAGCTCCCGGGCGCGAAGAAGTTGTAGAGGTCTTGCCAAAATCCCCTGCGGTTCTGGCCGATCAGCTGGCCGACGGTGGGCGGGATGGCCATGATCGAGGCGGCGAAG
>JBPYFF010000192.1:0-3614 GCA_051984455.1 Acidimicrobiales bacterium
GGGGGGACCGGATAAGAGTAGGGGTGGTAGCCCACAGCGTCGACGTACCGGAGGCCCCCCTGGGCACAGAACGCCTGCAGGAAGTCGAGCTGGGAGATGTCACCACCGGCGGTGGCGGTGGGCGCCAAGCCCCCTGAGATCACTCTTGCCTGGGTGTCGACCGATCGGATCGACGCCGCACTCAGCTGCACCAGCGTGACGTAAGCGGCAGGGTTGGGAGCAGGTTGCCAAAAGCCAACAGTGTTGGGCTCGTTCCAGATCTCCCAAGTGTGAACACCGAGGGACGCGTACCGATTCACCGCCGCTCGCGCAAAGGCAGCGAACTGGCTGGGGCTGGCGGGCGCGTCCTTGTCCGAGGTCGATCCGGGAGGACGCGCCCAGGCCGGGGTGTAGTCGAGAATGGGCAATACGTGGAGCCCCCTGGCCGTGGCGGCAGCGACGACCCGATCAAAGTTCGACCACTGCCACTCGTTCGGCCCGTTGGGCTGAATGTCATCCCAGGCCAGGTCGGCCCGCACCCACCGGACGCCAAGCGCTACCGCGTCGTCCAGGGTGTGGTTCAGCACCGGCTCGCTGAGAAAGGGCAATGTGTCGCCGTACGAGGTCCCCATGGGCTTTTTCCCCTGGATAATCGCGGTCTGTATCGCCGCCGCAGCGCGGTCGCGCTGGCCTGCGACAGCCATGGTCACCAGCCCTGCGATCAAGCCGACCGCAACGCCGATCCGGATGAGGGCGGGAACCCGCACGATTCCTCCTTGTCAGGCTCAAGCCCCCTCCAAACAGGCACTGCTGATCGCCGCAGGGCGTTAGTCAGTCGCGTTAGGCGTCTTTTTTCCCTTCGCTCTCCCGTCGCAAACCTGCGTTACATCCAGGGCGTACGACCGAGCCGGAGACGCTCGGGACAGCACTAATCGGGCTCGGTACGGACGTGTGCCGGATTCTCCCGGCCGCCGTGAGGCGGGTGAGCGTGCGAGCCCCGTGCACCGCGGCTTCGTTCCGGGTCGGTCAGGCGAGTACCGCATAGGAGCACCCGCGCACCTTACAAACACGCAGCGAGAGGGCGCCGATTCGGCTCGTGGAGATCAGCCCGATACGAAGCCGTTCTGCCACGAGAAGAGCTAGTGAGCCGCCGGCGTCAACTCGGTGGAACGGGACCCCTTGTCGCCGCGCCGAGCACGCTGTTCCTACACCTCGATGCCTGCCCCCGTGTCACCAGTGTCGACAACGCCTGAATAATGACCCGTTATCGCCGGTCGGAATCTGACCCCCTTCCCTTCGGGTCCACCACTGAGCTTGTGGACCAACGAACCCTGGCCCGAGTCGAGGCCAGGGAGGAAGGACGTGCTCACCGTGGAGGACTGGGCCGAGATCCGTCGGCTGCACCGCGCCGAGAGCTTGTCGATCAGAGAGATCGCGAGACATCTCGGCCTCGCCCGCAACACCGTGCGAAGCGCGCTTCGCTCCGATGCCCAACCGAGCTATCGACGCCAAGGTCCAGGATCGGCGCTCGATCCACTCGAGCCCAAGATCCGCGCCCTGCTCAGCGACTTCCCCCGCATGCCGGCCACGGTGATCGCCGAGCGCGTCGGCTGGAGTGGCGGCCGCACCGTGATGCAAGAACGCGTCGCTGAGCTGCGGCCGCTGTATCTGCCCGCTGATCCCTGTCAGCGCACCGACTACCAGCCCGGTGAACTCGCCCAGTGGGACCTGTGGTTTCCGGCCGTGAAGATTCCGCTCGGTCAGGCCCAGAGCGCGACGCTGCCCGTCATCGTGGGGGTGTCGGGTTACTCCCGCTGGCTGGTGGCCTGCATGATCCCGGGCCGCGAGGCACACGACATCCTGCTGGGCACGCTCAGCTGTCTGCTCGGGCTCGGGGCGGTGCCTCGCAACGCGGTGTGGGACAACGAGGCCGCGCTGGTGAGCCGGCACAACGGACGACCCAACTTGACCGAGGCGTTCCAGCGCTTCAGGGGCGGCCTCGGCATGGGAGTGATCATCTGCCGTCCCGGCGATCCCGAGGCCAAGGGTCTGGTCGAGCGGGCCAATCGTTATCTGGAGACCAGCTTCCTGCCCGGCCGGCGCTTCTCCAGTCCCCAGGACTTCAACGCCCAGCTCGCCACCTGGCTGAAGAAGGCCAACGCCCGCACGCACTCGACGCTGCGTTGCTCGCCGGCCGATCGCATCGCCGAGGACCGGGGCGCCATGATGCCGTTTCCGCCGGTGCTGCCCGATCCCGCCTGGCGGGAGACCAAACGGCTCGGCCGTGACCACTGGGTGCGGGTGGGCACCTGTGACTACTCGGTCCATCCCCGAGCCATCGGCCGGCGGGTCGAGGTGCGCATGGACTTAGAAGAGGTGGTCATCGCCTGCGGGACCGACGAGGTGGGTCGCCACCTTCGCTCCTGGGCCCGGCACCGCACCATCACCGACGTCGACCACGAACGGGCCCGGGTCGTCATGCGGGCGGTCGCCGCGGCGCTCGCCCAAGACGACGGCGAGGTCGAGATCCGGGACCTGTCGGTCTATGACCGGGCCACGGGGGTGGCGTGATGGCCAAGGCCAAGAGTGATGTGGCATATCTGTGCCGGGCCCTCAAAGCGCCGTCGCTGGCGGCGTCGGTCGAGCGGCTGGCGCAGCGAGCCCGCTCCGAGAACTGGAGCCACGAGGAGTTCCTGGCCGCCTGTCTCGAGCGGGAGGTGGCCTCCCGCCAGGACCACGGGGGCGAAAACCGCATCCGGGCGGCCCGCTTCCCGGCCAGAAAGAGCCTGGAGGACTTCGACTTCGAGCATCAGCGATCGTTAAAACGCGAGACCATCGCCCACCTCGGGACGCTCGACTTCGTGGTGGCCAGAGACAACGTGGTCTTCCTCGGCCCACCGGGCACCGGGAAGACGCACTTGTCGATCGGCCTCGGCATGCGGGCCTGTCAGGCAGGCCATCGGGTCGCCTTCGCCACCTCGGCCGAGTGGGTCAGCCGGCTGGGAGACGCTCATGCTGCCGGCCGACTGCACGCTGAGCTGACCCGCCTCGGGCGATACCCGCTGCTGGTGATCGACGAGGTTGGTTACATCCCCTTCGAGGCCGAAGCCGCCAACCTGTTCTTCCAGCTGGTCTCGTCGCGCTATGAGCGGGCGTCGGTGATCGTCACCTCCAACAAGCCCTTCGGTCGCTGGGGCGAGACCTTCGGTGACGCCGCGGTGGCAGGAGCGATGATCGACCGCCTGGTGCACCACGCCGAGGTCGTAAACCTGAAGGGTGACAGTTACCGGCTCAAAGACCGCGACCTCGGGAGGGTGCCTACTGACGACGCTGCATGAGCGGACCCACTGGAGGGCGGGTCATTTTTCAACCGGCACAGGTGGGTCAATTTTCAGCCGGCGTTGACAGTTCTGCCACGAGAAGAGCTAGTGAGCCGCCGGCGTCAGCTCGGTGGAAGGGGACCCATTGTCGCCGCGCCGAGCACGCTGTTCCTACACCTCGATGCCTGCCCCCGTGTCACCAGGACCGCAGACTTCGTGTGGAAGCTGATCCTGGGCAGCCTCGACAACGAGCCGTGAGCACAGCGATGTCCTGGGCGACGCCGGCGACAGCCAGTTCGGAAGGGGCCGTCAGGG
>JBPYFF010000193.1:0-4865 GCA_051984455.1 Acidimicrobiales bacterium
GGCGGGAGCGGCCCGGGCGGCGGATCCCAGGGCCGCTCGTGGGAGCAGGTGGCGGGACCTGTCTCCTCGAACGCGAACCCTACAACGTCACGCGGTGTTCTCGCTCGATTCGCCGCCGCGATTTGACGGTAGGGACACGCGACGACGGACAGAAGTCGGCCAGCAGGCACACCTCGCAGCGGGGCCGGCGGGCGATGCACACCTTCCGGCCGTGCAGGATCAACCGGAGGCTCAACGACCCCCATTCCCTGGGCGGCAGCATGGCGGTGAGATCGGCTTCCACCTTGTCGGGGTCCTTGTTGGTCGTGAGCCCGAGCAAGCGGCTGAGGCGGAGCACATGGGTGTCGACCGGGAGACCAGGCTCGTCGAAGTCGACGCTGCGGATCACATTGGCGGTCTTTCTTCCTACGCCGGGAAGGGTCACGAGGTCCTCGAGCGCGACCGGCACTTCCCCGCCGTATCGCTCCACCACCGCACTGGCCATGCCGATGAGACTGCGGGCCTTGGATCGAAAGAAGCCCGTGGACTGGATCAGGCGCTCGAGCTCGGACTGATCGGCCCCGGCCAGATCCGGGGGCGTCGGGTAACGAGCAAACAGCGCGGGCGTGACCAGGTTGACCCGTTCATCGGTCGCCTGGGCCGACAGGATGGTGGCGATCAACAACTGAAACGGATTGTCGTGGTTGAGGGCGCAGAGCTCCTTGGGCGTTCCGGGATACTCGACCGCCAGTCGGGCCGCCGTCTCGCGAGCCCGTCCCTTTGGTGTCCGCGGCTTTCCCATCGGCCAACAGGGTAAAGGGGACGCGGCACTACCCTCGGCCTGTGCACGTCACGCGGTTGTCGTCGCCAACAGATGTTGACTCCGTCGCCGAGCTGCTGGCGGGGACGGAGCTGGACCTGGCCGACCTGGCAGCGGAAGGCGTGGCCGGCCTGGTGGCCTGGACGCCGGACGGCGACGGCCCGCGGCCGGCCGGCTACGCCCAGCTCATCCGAGGCCGGGATGGCTGGACGGTGGAGTTTGCCGGCGAGGCCGTCGCGGCTGACCTCTTGCCCGCGGCCAGAGACCTGGTCGGATCGGAGGGCGGTGGTCCCGTCAAGCTGTGGGTCCGCGACGTCCGGCCCGAAGACGACGAGCTCGCGTCCGGCCTGGGCCTGGTCAAGGACAGAGACCTGTACCAGATGCGACGGGCCCTGCCAGCTGGCCTGAGATGGGAGCTCTCGACCCGGCCCTTCCGGCCGGGGGTAGACGACGAGGCGTGGCTGAACGTCAACAACCGGGCGTTTCGCTCGCATCCCGAGCAGGGCGGATGGGACGCCGCCACCCTGAAGGGCCGGGAGGCTGAACCCTGGTTCGACCCCGAGGGGTTTCTCCTTCACGATTCGGGCGGCCGGCTGGCGGGCTTTTGCTGGACCCGGATCCACGCCGATCACGAGCCGCCGTTGGGCGAGATCTACGTCATCGCGGTCGACCCCGACTTTCAGGGCACCGGCCTCGGGCGGTCGCTGGTCCTGGCCGGCCTCGACTACCTCTCACGGCGGGGCGTCACGGTCGGGATGCTGTACGTCGACGCCGACAACGACCCGGCGGTGAACCTGTACCGGAACCTCGGGTTCGAGATCCATCACGTCAACCGGGCGTACACGGGCGAGTGGTAACCGGCCTCTACGACACCACTCCCGAGACGCTGGCGCAGATCCTCGCCGGCGAGCCCGACTACCGGGTCCGCCAGCTCTGGGACGGGCTGTACCGGCGAGCCCTCCCGGTCGCAGAGATGACCGACCTGCCCCTCCGGGTCCGGTCCCGGCTGGAAGCCGCGTTCCGCCCGTCCCTTATCGAAGCCGCCTGCCAGACGGACGATCGGGGCCAGACGGTGAAGTGGTTGTGGCGGCTCCACGACGGCGCCGCCATTGAAACCGTGTTGATGCACTATCCCCGCCGGTCCACGGTCTGTGTCTCGACTCAGGCCGGCTGTGCCATGGGCTGCGGCTTTTGCGCGACCGGACAGGCCGGGTTCTTCCGCCACCTGTCGAGCGGCGAGATCATCGAGCAGGTCGTGGCCGCCATTCGGGCCGCCCCGCCCCGCCGGGTCGGAAACGTGGTCTTCATGGGCATGGGCGAGCCGCTCGCCAACTACGACCGCGTCTGGGCCGCCATCGTCCGGCTCCATCAGGACGTGGGCTTCTCGGCCCGGCATCTGACGGTGTCGACCGTCGGCGTCGTACCGGGCATCCGGCGGCTGACGAGCGAAACGCTCCCGGTGAACCTGGCCGTATCCCTCCACGCCGCCAATGACGCCCTTCGCAACGAGCTCGTCCCCGTCAATCGCCAATGGCCGCTCGGTGTCCTGCGCCAGGCCTGTCACGAGTACGTGGCCGCCAGAGGTCGCAGGCTGTCGATCGAGTGGGCCCTGATCGACGGTGTCAACGATCGACCGTCGGACGCCTCCGAGCTGGCCCGCTTCGCTCTGCCCCTGGCCTCCCACGTGAACCTGATCCCGTTGAACCCGACGCCGGGCTCGCCCGCGGTCGGCACGCCGCCCGAGCGAGTGCGGGCCTTCCGGGACCGTCTCCGCGATCTTGGCGTCAACGCCACCATCCGACAGAACCGGGGAACCGCCATCGCCGCCGCCTGCGGCCAGCTCGCGGCCGGCCAGCCAGCCCGACGTCGCGAACCGGCTGATGCGGTGCCAGACTGATCGACATGGCAGAAAGACGTTGGCTTGACCGGACTCAGCCTCAGACGCTCTACATCGCGGTCATCCTTCTGTACATCAACGCGGTCTTTCAGCTGATCTTCGGTGGCCTGTTTTCGCTGCTCGGGCTGGTGCTCGTCGCCGGCCAGGTCGGCGCCGGCTACGGGATCGCCAACGAGAAGAAATGGGGCTACGGGCTGGGCCTCGTCATGGCCTTCCTGCCGTTCGTCCTCCAGCTGATTGTCTTCCACAACCCGTTCGCGGCCGGCCTGATCACGCTGATGTTCGAGATTGCCCTCGTCTGCCTCCTGCTGCACCCGCAGAGCCGCGAGTACCAACGCATCTGGTTCAAGTGACCCTGGAGATGCGATAGACGGTCCTGTCGCCCAGTCATCTACCAGCAGCGAGCCGTCGGGCGCGATCGGTGCGGTCGGCGGTCGCCGCCCACGGCCCGCGCCGATCGCAACCAGGCCGGCGACAGGGCCCTGGCGACCACCGCAGCTCGCGCCGACCAGCGCGACGGCTGCAACTAGGGCCCCGAGTCGCCCCGTCTACATATTGGGACAGTTCGTCCCGCTGTGACTGCCGGGAGCCGTCGACGGCGAGGACGGGACACTCGTCGACGGACTGGACGGGTTGGACGGCGACGTCGCGGCGTACGCGGCGGCTCCTCCGCCAAGGACGGCCCCGGCCAGGGCCAGAGCCACGAGAGACTTCCGAAATCGTGACGTCAGTTTGATTACCTCCTCTGAACTCGTGCCTGTGGGTTAGTCAACGGCACCCGGCTGAGGGAGGCCTGAGACCAGGCTCAGAAATCGCTCCGACTTTCGCCGCTTCTGTAGCGTCGTGACATGACGACCACGATCAACGGCCTGCCCGGGCTGAAGGAACGGGTGGGCACCCACCTCGGCTACAGCGACTGGCACCAGATCACCCAGGACCAGGTCAACCGCTTCGCCGACGCGACCGGCGATCATCAGTGGATCCACGTCGACGTGGAGCGGGCCAAACAAGGTCCCTTTGGGGGGCCGATCGCCCATGGCTACCTGACGCTGTCGCTTGCCCCGGCCCTCCTCCCCGAGATCTATCGGGTCGACGACATCACCATGGCCGTCAACTACGGCCTCAACAAGCTCCGGTTTCCCTCGCCGGTGCCGGTCGGCTCCAAGGTGAGAGCCGGCGCCACTCTCGTCGGGGTCGACGAGATCCCGGGCGGCGCCCAGGTGACCATGGACGTCGCCTTCGAGGTGGAGGGTCAGGAAAAGCCGGCCTGCGTGGCCCAGGTGGTCGTTCGCTATTACACCTGACGCTGGCCCTAACAATCCATGTGTGAGCACCGCCTCGTCACGGTCACTCCGGCCTCAGTGGAGAGGTCTCGGGGCAAGCAAGAGGCAAGGGGAGCCTGTAGCCAGGGGCGATGCGCACGATGAGCTCGGCCCTCTCACGTCGTCTCCCCTTGCCCCTGCCGCCATTGTCGGACTGACCGCAACGCCCGCAGGGTCGGCGTCAAGCGCCGGTCGCACCGCGGCCTGCGCGACTGCGAGTCGGTCGGGCTGCTCCCTTGGCCGCTTGACCCCGACCCCCGCGGCGCCCGGCCCGCTCCGACGCCAGAGGCGCGGGACCTCCTTGGCAACCATTGGCGGTGTCCACCATCCCGACGGCAACAAGGAGGCCCCTGATGATGGTAGGTGGGTTGGATCTGCACCGACGCCAGATCACCTTCGACGTGGTGACGACCGACACCGGCGAGGTGTGGCGTGGTCGAATCTGTCAGCCGGACCGAACCCGCTTGCGGCGCTGGCTGAGGACCGAGCTGGCCGAGCGCGCCGCTGGCGATGCGGTGGCGCTGGCGGTGGAGGGCTGCACGGGCTGGCGTTATGTGGTGGAGGAGATCACCGCCGCCGGGTTCGAGGCGCACCTGGCCGAGCCGGCCGAGACCCAGGCGGCCAGGGGCCGCAAGAAGCGGGCCAAGACCGACCGCAGCGACGCTCGGCTGCAACGGGAGTTGTTGCAGAAGGGCGAGCTGCCCGAGAGCTGGATCCCGCCTACCCAAGTGTTGGAGTGGCGGGAGCGGACCCGGCTGTACAAGACGCTGGTCGACGAGCGTCGGATGTGGGGACAGCGCATCCACGCCGAGCTGTTCCAGCACGGGGTGGCCCTCCCAGAAGGCCA
>JBPYFF010000194.1:0-8021 GCA_051984455.1 Acidimicrobiales bacterium
GCCGCCAGCAAGGCCGGAGTCAGCCAGGGCCTCTACGTGGCGGGGGTTGTCCCCGGAGGACCGTCGGACGACGCCGGGTTGCAGGTGGGCGACATCATCACCGAGATCAACGGCCAACCGGCCACCAGCGCCGACCAGCTCGCGGCCATCACCATCACCAAGCGGCAAGGCGACACCGTCAAGCTCACCTACGTTCGGAACGGGAAATCCACGACCACCACCGTCACGCTCGGCGCCCAGCCATAGGGGTCGACAAATCGATACCTGACCCACCTGCCAGCCACGGGGCGGCGAAGCTGGCGGGTGGGATCAGGGTCCCACCCCGGTGGCGATTACGCGACACGCCACCGGTCCCCGGTGCGGGTCGCTACGACATACCCGCACCCGCACCCTTTCAACGAAGAAGCGACGGCCGCGGTTCCCGGACTCTCAATCCGCGGAGTCCGCCGGCCCGAATACCGGCCAGGTCGATCTTCTTCATCGCGAGCATGGCCCGCATGGCCCGCTGGGCCCGCGCCTGGTCAGGGTCGTTGAGCAGCTTGGGCCGGCCTCGCCGTAGTGAGTGATGTTGTCATGGCGGCGTCGGGGAAGACCGAGACGTAGAACTCAGCCGCTTCCTGATCCTGCGTGTCGAACCAGAGATTTGGCGTAATGCGAGGCATCAACCCCGCGTACGGCATGCAAGAGAAAGCGCTGGCTCCTGCTGCTGCCTCCTCAGCAGGAACCAGCACGTCTCCGCACTGCTCGCAACTCCGCCTCCCGCCACCTGCTTTACCTGTTCTAACTACGCCGGGAGCCGGCCGTTACAGTGACGGTCGCCACATGACCGAACCGACCGAGCCAACCCAACGGATCATCAACCCGCCAGCCCATTGTCCCGAGTGCGGCTTCGACGCCGCCGCGGTCGACCCTGGCAACGGAGAGGTCACGGTGAGAGCGCTGGGCCGGCGGTATCAGGCGCCGTTGACCCGAGGTATGCCAGGCGAAGACCTCGCCCGCGTCCTGCGCTGCCGCCCCAATCCGGACACCTGGTCGGCGCTCGAATACGCCGCTCATGTCCGGGACGTCATCGCCCTGTGGGGCTCCACGCTGCACCTCGCCTTGACCGAGGAGCGACCGCATATTCCGCTGCCCGACCCGGATATCGCCGATCGGTTCGCGGCCGACTCGGCCTACAACGGTCAGGATCCGGGGACCGTGTCACAGGAGCTGTCAGCCAACGCGGAACGAATGGCCGCCAAGATCGCGACGATCCCGACCATTGCGCCCACTGGCTGGGATCGGATCGTCGTGATTGGTGACGAGGAAATGAGCGTGCTCGCCATCGTTCGAAAAGTGGCACACGAGGGAGGTCACCACCTGCTCGACGTCGGCCGGTCTCTCCGGGCGGCGCGGGCAGGCCTTGCCTAGAGGCTGGTTCGATCAGGAAAGGAGCAGCGGCCCATGGCGGAAGAAGATCACAAGAGCGTCATCGCTGAATTCAAGGACTTCATTCTCCGCGGCAACGTGGTGGACCTGGCCGTCGCCGTCGTGGTCGGAGCCGCCTTCGGGGCAGTCGTCAACGCCCTGGTCAAGGACATCATCACTCCGCTGATCGCGGCCATCGCCGGAAAGCCTGACTTCTCACAGCTCACCTTCAGGATCCACAGGAGCAAGTTCCTCTACGGCGACCTGATCAACGCCGTGATCGACTTCTTTGCGATCGCGACGGCGATCTTCTTCCTCGTCGTGAAGCCCACCAACTACCTCATCGAGCGTCGCCAGAAGGCTCCCGACCCTGAGAGCGCGGACCGGGCCTGCCCGGAATGCCTGAGCTTGATCCCGAAGGAGGCCCGGCGCTGCTCCTTCTGCACGGTGGAGGTCACGCCGGTCGCATGAGCGTAAGGACTATGCGAGCACCCGCCGGCGAAAGCCGGCGATACCCTGCCACAGGAACAAAGCGCAGAAGCCGATGAGCACCGGGTAGATGATGAACAGGTGCATGTGCTTGCTCGTGGTGAGGGCAGACCGGAATCCCTCAGTCACGTAGATCAGGGGATTGAACAGCACCAGCGTCTGCAGCCAGGGGAAGCCGGCCACCTTCACGTGCTGGAGTGTCGTCCAGGCGTAATATGTGCCGCCGAGGAAGGTCATGGGCAGAACGATGAAGCCGAACATGGCCGGGATGTTGCGGGGCTCGATGCGGGTGCCGAGCGTCAAGCCGAGGCTGGCGCACATCACGCAGGCCAGGGGTAGCAGCGTGATGAGGATCGGCCAGTGGATGTCGAGGTGAGCGTGGACGCCCCTGGCGTGAATGAAGCGGGCGATGGGAAACACCAGCGCGGCGGCGATGAGTCCCTGGATGGCGCCGGCCGCGACTTTGCCAGCCGCGACCAGCCATACCGGCATCGGCGCGAGGACGCGGTCCTCGATCTCCTTGGTGTAGCCGAACTCGGTGGAAAGGGGCAGCGCCACGGCCTGGATGCCCTGGAACATGATGGAGATGCCGATGACCCCGGCCACCAGGACGTTGGCAAAGGCCGACTCACCCGCCCGGCCACCGCCTGATCCGATGCCCTGCCCAATCTCCGGGAACACGTACAGAAAGACGAACACGAGCAGGAAGGGCTGGATGATCGTCCGGCCGACGAACTCGCCCAGGTTTTTCCCCAGCACGGTCAGGTCGCGCTGCAGGAGGGCAACGAACGCCTCGCGGCTGGCTTGCATGGCCGACCGGCCGCGCTTGGAGCCCTGATAGGTCGTGCTCGGCGGGGATGGTGCAGTGATGACAGCCATCAGTCGCGCAAGTCCTTTCCGGTCAGATTGATGAAGACCGTCTCGAGGGTCGGCTCGGCGACGGAGAGGTCGTGGACAGGGAAGCCTCCACGCTCGGCCGAAGTGACGATGGGCGGCACCACGCTGGACGCGCCTTTGACGTGGAGGCGGACGCTGTCGTCAACACGGGTGCTGCTCGTGATCCCTTCAACCTCTCGTTCCAGCAGGGCCGCCAGCTGATCCAGATCGCCGTCGGCGCGGACCGTGACAATCGTGTCGGCGCCGACGGAAGCCTTCAGGTCGGCCGGTGTGTCAAGAGCGAGGATCTTTCCGTGGTCCATGATCGCCAGCCGATCGCACAGCTGGTCTGCCTCTTCCATGTAGTGGGTGGTCAGCAGGATGGTCTGGCCGGCGCGGTGAAGCTCGCCCAGGATCTCCCACAGAGCGATGCGGCTCTGGGGGTCGAGGCCGGCGGTCGGCTCGTCCAGAAAGAGAATGTCTGGCTTGTGGAGGATGGATCGAGCAACCATGAGCCGCTGGGCCATGCCACCCGACAGCGCGAAGACCGAAGCCTTGCCCCAGTTACTGAGATGGAACTGCTCGAGTAGCTGATCGGCCGCGATGCGGGAGTCCTTCGTCGACATGCCGAACAAGCGGCCGTGGTAAAAGAGGTTCTCCCAGACGTTGAGGGCGCGGTCAAGCGTGTTGGTTTGAGACACGACACCGATGACCTGCTTCGCCACCGCCGGGTGCCCGATCACATCAACCCCGCCGACGTAGGCCTGTCCGGACGTCGGGATGACTCGAGTGGTGAGCATCCCCGCGGTCGTGGTCTTGCCGGCACCATTGGGGCCGAGCAACCCGAAGATCTCGCCCCGGTACACCGACAGGTTGAGCGTGTCGACGGCCCGAAAGTTCGTGCCGGGGTAGACCTTGGTGAGGTCGACGGTCTTGATGACCTCTTCTGGCGGCGATGGCGCCTGTCCCGTCGCCGGGCTGACGCGCGGGCTACCCAGCTGCGTGGTGGACATTGGCCTCCTTCGTGTAGTGGTCTCGAATGCGATTCAGCAGCGCGTCCAGCGTGTCGAGCTCCCTGGCGCTAAACAGACGACGAAGGTCGGTATCCGCCTTGGTCATGGAAGCCTCTACCCCGGCGAGGTGGGCCTTTCCCTCGGGCGTGAGCTCGACCCGGCAGATCCTCCGGTCCTGCGGGTCGCGGACCCGGAGGGCCAGGCCGTCAGCCGCGAGCCGGTCGAGGTGATGGGTCAGCGTCGGCCCCTCGATGCCGAGCCCCTCGGCCAGCTGCCGCTGGCTCACCCCGTGGTACATGGCGGCGTGCTTCAGAATGAGGAAGGTGTTGAGCGACGAGCCAACCTGGCCCAGCTCCTGGTCGAATCGTTCCCGCACCACCTTCGCGGTCAACGCCAGCAGACGGCCAAGTCGTTCCTCCATAGGTCTCTAATCATTAGCACTCGAATCGTTAGTAGTCAAATGGCCCTCCCGCCCGTCCTCACGACCGGCCTCACGCCCGGCCATAGAAGAGCCGTTCCACCACCTGGCGGCATCGCCGCGTCCGGCGGCGGTACTCCTCCCGCAACCCGGTCGGGGTCGTGTCCAGGCTGCGGGCCAGCCGGGTGAGCACCGGTCCGGTGCTGGGCAGCGCGTCGCCTGGACCGCCGCGGACCAGATACAGCCGGTTGCGGGTCTCCTCGCAGAACCGGTAGGCGTCGGCCAGCACGGTCGCATCCCCTTCTGATATGGCACCGGCGTGACTGAGGACGTCGAGGGCAGCCATCGTCCCCTCGGTCCGGATGCCGCGCTGCCATTGCAGCAACTGGACTGTCCACTCGACATCGGACAGCGAGCCCCGTCCGAGCTTGAGATGAAACTGCGGGTCCTCTCCCACGGGGATCCGCTCGTGCTCGATACGGGCTTTCATGCGGCGGATCTCCCGCACTTCGTCGTCGCTCAGGCGAGCGTCCCACACGAAGGCCTGGGCGATCTCCTGGAACCGCCGGCCGACCTCGGCGTCGCCCGCGACCACCCGTCCTCGGAGGAGGGCCTGGCGCTCCCACAACCTGGCCCATCGCTCGTAGTAGGTCTGGTAGGCGGCCAGGCTCCGGGCCAGTGGCCCCTGCTTGCCCTCGGGACGCAGGGCCATATCCAGCGTCCAGAGCCGGCTGGCCGGCGTGTCTCCATTGAGATAGCGGAGAAGCTGCTCGGCCGCCGTCTCCGCCACGCTCGTGTCCGCCCGCCGATCGCCGTCGAAGACGAACAGGACGTCGAGGTCGCTGGCATAGGTGAGCTCCCCCCCGCCCAGGCGGCCCATGGCCACGATGGCAAACGGAAGGGGCGGACCTACCTCATCCAGTGCCGTCTGCAGCACGGCTTCAGCCAGGTCGGTCAGGCCTCCCTCGGTGGCCGACACGTCGGTGAGCCCGAGCACGTCACCGGCCGCCACTCGAAGCCACTCGACCTGAAGAAGTTGCTCGAGTGCATGACGGCGCTCGTCCGCCCCCCGGCGCCAGGTCAGGGATCGGTTGGCCTGGCCGAGCAGCTCCGCACGCGTCCCGGCCACGAGGCCCCGGTCGCGGGCGACATCCGCCAGCAGTTCGGGGTGGCGTTCGAAGCCGCGGCTGAACTGGGCGCTCGTCCCGAGCAGCAAGCACAGCCGCCGGGCCGCTTCGGGAGATTCCCGGAAGAGGACCAGCAGGTGGTCTCTTCGGTGCCGGCCGGTCGACAGCGATCGGAGCCCGAGCAGGCCGAGGTCGGGATCGGGCGCCTCCGACAGCCATTCGAGGAGAAGGGGAAGCAGCTGCTGCATCAGGCGGGACGAGCGGGAGAAGCCGCGGGTCAGCTCTCCCACCGCCTGCCTGGTCCGGTCGGCGTCACTGAAGCCGAAGGCGGCCAAGCGCTCGGCCGCAGCCCGCTCGCTGAGTCCGGCGCCGGCCGAGCGGGTAAAGGCTTCGAGCAGAGGGCGGAAAAACAGGCGCTCGTGGATCGAGCGCACCGCCGTCTGGTGCCGGCGCAACTCCGCTTCAAACTGGCCGAGGGCGGTTTCGTCGGCCTGGTCGCGAAAGCCCATCACCCGGGCGAGACGGGTGCGGGCGCCAGGGTCGGACGGCAGGGTGTGGACCTGCTGGTCCTCGACCAGCTGCAGGCGGTGCTCGGCCGCGCGGAGGAAGCGATAGGCGGCGTCGAGCGCATGGGCATCGGTCCTGGCCACGTAGCCCCCCATTGCCAGGTCGTCCAGCGCGGTCAGGGTGGTGGGAGAGCGCAACCCCCCGTCCGCCCGACCGTGCACCAGTTGGAGCAACTGCACCGCGAACTCGATGTCGCGGATGCCGCCCGGGCCCAGTTTGAGCTCCCGATCGGACTGACCTCGCCGGGCGACCTCGCCTTCTACTCGCGCCTTCATGGCCCGTACGGCCCGCAGTTCGTCGGCGCCGAAAGGCCGGCCCCACACCCGTTCGGCTGCGGCCGCCATGAAGCAGGCGGCGAGATCCGCGTCCCCGGCGACCGGCCGGGCCTTGATCAGGGCCTGGAACTCCCACGTATCGGCCCACCGATCCCAGTACGCCAGGTAGGACTCGAGCGACCGGACGAGGGGGCCGCTGCGGCCCTCAGGCCGCAGGTCGAGGTCGACCCGCCAGGCCTGGCGGGCAGTCGCCAGCAGCGGTCGAGGATCTCCGTCACCCACCAGGACGATGTCGACGTCGCTGGCGTAGTTGAGCTCCCGGCCGCCGAGCTTGCCCATGCCGATAACGGTGAGCGTTCCCCGCCGCCGGGCCAGTCCGTCGGCGGTCCGCAAGACGTCGTCGGCCAGCCGGGCCAGGGCGGCACCGGTCTGTTCCAAACGGTCGAGGCCGAGCAGGTCGCGCGCCGCGATGCGAAGCAACTCCAGCCGCTTCCACCGCACCAAGCCGGCCGCATTGGCGGGCCCGTCAAGAGCGACTCGATGGTCGAGGTCGCCCAGGACGTGGATCGCGGCCGGATCGGCGACGCAGAGCCGGGTGAGATGGGGGCTGGCGGCGGCGACCGCGACCGTGGCCGCGAGAAGACGGCCGTCGACGGCGACGCGCTCGGTCAGCTCCGGCCGGACTTCCAGTATCCGCGACATCCCCGCCCGCGCCGCAGCCGGATCGGCCGAGGTCTCGATCTCCTCTCGTACCGCAGGAGCCAGCGTCGTGGCCACCAGAGCGATGCTAACGAGCGGGCTTGCGTACGCTCATCCGTGTGAGCCGGTTGCGCGTCGCCCTGTGCCAGCTGAATACGGTCGTCGGCGACCTCGCTGGCAACACCGAGCGGATCATCAACGCCGTTACCACGGCCGAGCAGGCGGGCGCGGACCTGGCCGTCTTTCCCGAACTGGCTGTCACCGGGTACCCGCCCGAAGATCTGCTGCTCAAACCGGGGTTCGTCGCCGACAATCTCGAAGCGCTGGCCAAGGTGGCGGCCGCGACCGAGCGGTGCGCGGCCGCGGTCGGCTTCGTCGACGAGGGCCTCGACCTCTATGACGCAGCAGCGGTGTGCGCGTTCGGGCAGGTCCAGGTGACCTACCACAAGCAGTGCCTGCCGAACTATGGCGTATTCGACGAGAAGCGCTATTTCACCCCGGGAAAGGTCGCGACCCAGCTGGCGCTGATAGGCGGCGTGAGAGTTGGCGTGTCCATTTGCGAGGACGCGTGGAGCCCGACCGGCCCCGTTGCCGCCCAGGCGGCGGGCGGTGCCGAAGTGGTCGTCAACCTGAACGCGTCACCCTATTACCGGGGCCGGCTGTCGGAACGAGCGCGCATGCTGGCGACCCGAGCGGCCGACGCCTCGTGCACCATCGTCTACGTCAATCAGGTCGGCGGTCAGGACGAGCTGGTCTTCGACGGTGCCTCCCTCGTGGTGGGAGACGAGGGTGACCTGCTGGCCTCTGCCGCCCAGTTCGAAGAAATGATGCTCCTTGTCGATGTCGATATCCGGGCCGTGTTCAGGAAGCGGCTGCTCGATCCGCGGGGTCGGGCCACGGCCCTGCCCCTGCCGGTGGTACCGATCACCGAAGAAGCCCGACAGCCGGCCGATGCCCCCCGGCTGCCCCGGTCCGTCGTGGCGCCACTCCCTGAAGCCGAAGAGGTCTACCGGGCTCTGGTCGTCGGTACCCGTGACTATGTGACGAAGAACCGCTTCCGCGACGTGATCATCGGGTTGTCGGGCGGGATCGACAGCTCTCTGGTGGCGACGATCGCGACCGACGCGCTCGGCGCCGAACACGTCCACGG
>JBPYFF010000195.1:0-7489 GCA_051984455.1 Acidimicrobiales bacterium
CGGAATCTATGACTTCAGCGCCTTCGGGAAGCCAGGGTGGGGCGACGCCGAACGCTTTCTCGGACGAGTCCTGTTCAGGTCGAGGTTGGCTGACGACCGGACTCGCTGGGAGCAGGCCTCACCCATCGCCCATGTCCGAGCCGAGGCACCACCGTTCTTCGTCATTCATGGCACCAACGACTCCCTGGCGGCGGTCGAGCAGGCCAGGATGTTCGTACAACGGCTGCGGGCCGGATCAGACAACCCGGTTGTCTTCGCTGAGCTACCCCGGGCCCAGCACGCCTTCGACATCTACTCCTCGGTTCGCACGGCTCACACGGTGCGGGCGGTCGAGCGGTTTCTCGACGTCATCCACGCCGACCACCTCGCCAAACGCGGCGTGTTGACAGCAGTCACCTAGCCATGTCGGAAGTCGCGGCCCGGCAAGACCGCTCCAGACGTCGCTACGGCGGCGAGCATCACCGCCTTTCGCTGGTTGACCATCTGGGCACACGGGTGCAACGAGGCTTGCAAGATGATGACCTGCTGCAAAGAGATCCCGGCTTCATCGAACGAGTGCTGCCCCTCGTCGAGGGGGTGTTGTCCTACTTCGATCCCGAGATCCAGGGCTTCGAACACGTGCCTCGCGAGGGTCCTCTGCTCATCGTGGGAAACCACTCGGGTGGGGTCTACATGCCCGACCACTGGGCGTTTCTGTGCCACTGGGCCCGCCACCGGGGAGCCAGTGAGGCGTTGTACACCCTCGGCTTCGACTTGCTCTTCGCCATTCCCGGGGTGGGATCAATGGTCCGTCGTTGGGGGACGGTACCCGCCAATCGAGCCAATGCAGCCAGGCTGCTCGCGAGCGGACATTCGGTCCTCGTCTACCCCGGCGGAGACCAGGACAACTACCGGCCGTGGACCGAGCGGCACCGGGTCGAGCTCTACGGACGCACCGGCTTTGTGGAGCTTGCCTTGCGGCATCAGGTCCCGCTGGTGCCGGTCGTGGGCCACGGCGGGCACGAGATCATGGTGATCCTCGCGAGAGGCCACACCGTCGCTCGCCGGCTCGGGCTCGACCGTCTGCGGATCAACGTCCTGCCCCTGGTTGCCGGCCCGCCGTGGGCGGTCGCCACCTTCCCCCTCCCGGCCAAGGTCATCGTGCGGGTGTGCGAGCCTCTCGACTGGAGCCATCTTGGACCTGACGCCGCGTCCGACCCGGTCACCGTACGGCGCTGCTACGAGGAGGTGCTCGGTCGGATGCAGGCCCAACTTGACGATCTCGTTGCTGCGCTCCCCCACCCACTGGTGAGCCGGTTGCTGCGCCCACTAGCCAGCCGAGTGACCTAGCTTTCTGAGCGGTGTGTGGCCGCTACACCTCGACCTCCACGGCCGCCCAGGTGGCGGCCTTCTTTGCCGCCGAGGAAGTCAAGACAGAGGAACTTCCCCTCCGGTACAACGTCGCCCCCAGCCAGCAGGTCTATGCCATTGCGGAGCGAGGGCCGAGAGACGAGGGCGACCAACCACGCCGCCAGCTCGGCTCGTTCAAGTGGGGCCTGGTTCCCACGTGGGCCAAAGATCCCTCCATCGGCAACCGGATGATCAACGCCCGGGCGGAAACGCTCTCATCACGAAATGCCTACAAACGAGCGCTGGCCAGGCATCGCTGCATCATTCCGGCCGACGCCTTCTACGAATGGCAAATTCGAGAGCTCGAAGGAAATCAGCTCGAAGGAAAAAGGCGCAAGGCGCCCTACGTCATCCGGCATCGGGATGGAAGCCCGCTGGCCTTCGCCGGTCTATGGGAGGTGTGGCACGACGCCGAAGACCAGCCACTGCGAACCTGCGTGATCATCACCACCGAAGCCAACCCGCTGCTTGCGCCTATTCACGACCGCATGCCGGTGGTCCTGCCATCGGAGGCGTGGGACGAGTGGCTCGATCCCGAAAACCAGGACGTCGTCCGGCTCCAGAAGCTGCTCGTACCCGCGCCTGCCCAGGAGTTTGAGGCGTACGAGATCAGCACGCTGGTCAACAATGTCCGGCATGAGGGGCCCGAGTTGATAGAGCCGATCGAACATGGACAGCGACATGGACAGCGTCATTGACAAGTGACGCCGCCGCCGAGGCCCACACCGACCCTGCACCTTCCCCCCGCAACCGAGGGCGGCGGCGAGCAGCCGGGATCTACGGGACCATCGTGACGGCGGCCGTGATCGCCGCCGGCGGGAACCAGCTCAGCACCGCTGCCCTGGAAGCAACCGTGCTGGTGACGCTGGTGGTCTACTGGGTCGCCGAGCAATACGCCGAACTGCTGGGCGAGCACGCCCACGCTGGCCGGCTTCCCAGCCTGCGCGTCGTCCGGTCGTCGCTGGCGGCAGCCTGGCCCATGGTCAGTGCCTCGTTCATCCCGCTCGTCTCACTGGCGGCGGCCCGGCTGCTCGGGGCGTCGGCGCCGGGAGCGGCCGACGTGGCCCTGGCGGTGACGCTCGTGATGCTTCTCACCCATGGTCACGCGGCCGGCCGGGCGGCGGGCCTTCACGGGGCACGGCTGATTCTGGTGACGTCGACCGCCGGCCTTCTCGGGGTCGTCATGGTGGTCCTGAAAGTCGTGCTCCAGCATCACCACTAGGCGCAGTGGACTGGGGAGACCCCAGCTCGCCCAGCCGCGGTGGTACAACGTTCGACGCGATGGTTCAGTCAACGTCTCAAGATCCCCAACCAGCTGACCACCGGAAAGGGCCGCGGCAGAGCGGACACCAGGCCCTGGCGGCGGCGCGGGACCACTACCAGGGATCGTTCTGGCAACACTTCTTCCACCAGTTGGGCGTCCTCGAGTTCTTCGATCAGACCATGCTGTTTGGCGCCAACTTGCTGATCTCGCTCATCCCTCTCCTGATCCTGTTGAGCGCCTTCGCCAACCAGCGGGTCGACGACGACCTTGCCCTTCGGCTTGGCCTTGACCACAAGGCGGCAGGCATCGTCAGCAACCTGTTTCACTCCTCGCCGGCAAGCCTCGATGCCGGGACGGTGATAACCCTGCTCATCCTTGTCGCGGGCATGCTGGCGGTCGCCAGTTCGCTCCAAATGATCTACGAGAAAGTGTTCAACCAGGACCACCGCCGCAGCCTCTACCGGCTGCTGGTCTGGGTAGTCGTCCTGTGCGGCGTGGTGGCATTCCAGAGCGTGGTCGGGAGACCGGCCCGGGACGCGGCGGAAGGTGTCGGGCTGGTGGAGATCGTGACCTTCGGCATTTTCGTGCCGTTCTTCTGGTGGTCGATGCACTTCCTGCTACAGGGCCGGCTCGGGTGGCGGAAGCTGCTGCCTTCCGCAGCCGCCACTGGCTTCTGCTTCGCCGGGCTTGGCGTGTTCTCCCACTTCTACTTCTCGTCGAGCATCATCTCGGACAGCAAGACCTACGGAACCATTGGTGCCGTCCTTGGCATCGTGACGTGGTTGATCGCAGTGGGATCGGTCATCATCATCGGAGCCGTCGCCGGTGCAGTGTGGCAAGACCGGAGGGAACACGGACTCGAGCCAGAGGCCGCTCACCTATCCGCCGGTCAAGAAACGTGACGACCTAGGCTGCGAGGGCGGTAGCGAAGCTAAGGAGGGGTCGGTGTCCGAACCGGTCTACTTCGAAGAGCCGGCCGTCGCCAAAAGCCTCTTCGCCTCGAAGACATTCGCCTGGCTGTGGTTGATCCTCCGGCTCTATCTGGGGTGGGAATGGCTCGTCGCCGGCTGGGCCAAGACCTTCGGTGGCACCCTCACCTGGAAGTTCTGGAACTGGGGCGAGAGCCAGTACTCGCTGACCGGTACGGCGAACTGCGGCTGGATCAGATCCTGCGTGGTGAACGGCAAGCCCGTCCCCCGCGGCAGCGCGGTCCAGGGTTTCGCGGCCTCAGCCGTCAAGAGCTCACAGGGCCCCCATCCTGACGTCGCCTACTCGTGGTATGTCGACTTCCTCAAGTGGGTCCGTGACCACGGTTACAAGGTGCTGGGCCCGCTGGTCTCGGTCACCGAGCTGGTGGTGGGGATCCTGCTCATCCTGGGACTGTTCACCGGCATCGCGGCCTTCATCGGGGCGGTGATGAACTTCAGCTACGTCTTTGCAGGATCGGCCGGGGTCAACCCGCTGTACATCATCATTTCCCTGATCCTGATGCTGGCCTGGCGGGTGGCCGGCTGGTACGGCCTCGATCGATTCGTCCTGCCCAAGCTGGGGACCCCATGGCAACCGGGCACGACGTTTCGGCGAAAACAGCCAACGCCGGGACCGACCGAAGCGGGCTGACCCTTCGCTGCCCCAACTCGCAGGGTTCTGCCGCGAACTGCTAAAGCGTGACCGAAGCACGGGCGAAGACCGGCCAGCGCCGCTGACGCAGGAAAGGGCGACGGAATGAAAAAGATCGCCGTTCATGAGCTGTCCCCCCAGCAGCTCGTCCTGCCGCTCGCCCTGTGCCAGTTCATCGCCAGCTACGCCGGGACGAACATGAACGTGGCGATCAGCAACATCGCCAAGGACCTGGGCACGACCGTCATCGGCGTGCAGACCGCGATCACCCTCTTCACCCTGACCATGGCCGCGCTGATGATCCCGGGCAGCAAGGTCACCGACCTGTGGGGTCGAAAGTTCTGCTTCGTCCTCGGGCTCGTCATCTACGGAACCGGGGCGGCCCTCGCGGCCGCAGCACCCACCCTGGGTGTCCTGATCTTCGGCTACTCGATTCTCGAGGGCGTCGGCTCCGCCCTCATGATCCCGCCCATCTACATCATCATCACGGTCGCGTTCACCGACCTGCAGTCGCGCGCCAGGTACTTCGGAGTCATCAGCGCGGCCGCCGGCGTGGGCGCCGCGGTCGGCCCCCTCCTCGGAGGCCTCATCACCAGCGCCATCAGCTGGCGGGCGTCCTTCGTCGTCCAGGTGCTGGTGGTCGCGGCGATCGTCTTCATGGCCTACCGGGTCACCGTTCCACCGCGGGCGACAAAGACAACCGGCTTCGACATCCTGGGCACGGTCCTGTCGGCCGTTGGTCTTGTCCTCGTCGTCCTCGGTGTCCTGCTCTCGCGGACGTACGGTTGGTTCGCCTCGCGTGCGGATTTCAAAGTCGGGAACACCGTCGTCATCTCGAAGGGCGGACTGTCCCCGGTCTGGCTGTTCGTCGCGGCGGGCGCTCTGGTGTTGTTCTTCTTCTTCCTGCACATCCGGAGGTGGGAACGGGAGGGAAAGCAGCCCCTGCTCTCCACCCGGCTCTTCCGGAGCCGGTCGTCCAACCTCGGCCTGGTCACCCAGAACATCCAGTGGCTCATTATGCAGGGAACCTTCTTCGTGATCTCCGTCTTCCTCCAGGAGGCCAGGGGTCTCAACGCCATCGAGACCGGCCTCTTGCTTACCCCGGCCACCGTTGGCATCCTGCTCTCCTCGATGCTGGCCGGCCGGCTGGCGAAGCGCTACTCCCAGAAGACCCTCATCTGGTCCGGGTTCGCATTGACGATCATTGGCATGATCCTCCTGCTCTTGCTGGCCCGTAAGGACTCCAGCATTCTCAGCTTTGTGCCCGGCCTCCTTTTCATGGGCGTTGGCGTCGGATCGATGTTGACCTCATCCGTCAACGTCGTTCAGTCCAGCTTTCCCGAGAAGGACCAGGGCGAGATCTCCGGCCTGTCCCGGAGCATCTCCAACCTCGGCTCCTCTCTGGGGACGGCGATCGCCGGCTCGGTCCTGGTCTCGACCCTGGTCACCGGGAACCACGTGTTTGCACTCGCACTCGCCACCCTGGCCGTCATTGCCGGCATCGGGCTGGTGGCCGCCATTCTCCTTCCCAGCAGCAGTGAGGAGAGCGTGGCCCCATGACGTCGTGGGTTCCGGGCATCGCCATGCTCCGGACCTACCGGGGGCGCTCGCTCCGTAAGGACCTTGTCGCCGGCCTGATCCTCACCGCCCTCCTGGTACCCCAGGGCATGGCTTACGCCGAGCTGGCCGGACTGCCCCCGATCACCGGGCTGTACACCTCAATCCTCTGCCTGGTGGGCTACGCCCTGTTCGGACCGTCCAGGATCCTCGTTCTGGGCCCGGACTCCTCTCTTGGCCCGATGATCGCGGCCACCATCCTGCCGCTCGTGGCGGCCAACGGGGATCCGAAGCGGGCGGTGGCACTGGCCTCGATGCTCGCTTTGCTGGTGGGGGCGATCACCGTGCTGGCCGGCCTGGCCAAGCTGGGGTTCGTCGCGGATCTGCTGTCCAAGCCCACCATGATCGGCTACATGAACGGGCTGGCGGTGACGATATTCGTCGGCCAGCTGCCCAAGCTGTTCGGCTTTTCGGTCGAGGGCGACAACTTCATCGCCGAGCTCCGGGGCTTCGTCAAGGGGGTGACCAAGGGCGAGACGGTGACCGCGGCCCTGGCGATCGGCCTCTTCGGGCTGGTCGTCATCCTGGTGTCACAGCGGTGGCTGCCGAAGCTGCCGGGCGTCCTTGCGGCCGTGATCCTGTCGATCCTCGCCGCGAACGTCTTCGACCTGGCCAAGCACGGTGTCTCCCTCGTGGGCACGCTGCCACGCGGGTTTCCGCCGTTCACCATTCCTCACGTGAAGTTGTCGGACATGGGGTTGCTCGTCGGAGGCGCCTTCGGAATTGCGGTCGTGTCGCTGGCCGACACGATCTCGACCGCGTCGTCGTTCGCGGCCCGCAGCGGCGACGAAGTCGACGGCAGCCGGGAGATGATGGGGATCGGCGCGGCGAACATCGCGGCCGGGCTGTTTCAGGGGTTCCCCGTTTCCACCAGCGGCTCCCGAACGGCAGTCGCCGAGCAGGCCGGGGCCCAGACCCAGGTGACCGGCCTGGTCGGAGCCCTTTCCATCACCCTGATCCTCCTGCTCGTCCCGGGGTTACTGCGAAACCTGCCGAACCCGACGTTGGCGGCGGTCGTCATCGCGGCCGCCCTGTCGCTGGCGGACGTCCCCGGCACCGTCCGGCTCTTTCGCCAGCGCCCGGTCGAGTTCTGGCTCTCCATTGCCGCCTTCCTCGGCGTCGCCCTCCTGGGGGTGCTCCCGGGAATCGCGACCGCGATCGCCCTTTCCATCGGAAACGTGTTTCGTCAGCTGTGGTGGCCCCACCAGGCGAGTCTGGGGCGGGTGCCGGGCCTGGCGGGCTACCACGATGTCGGGAGCTACCCCGAGGCCGAGCTGCTGCCCGGCTGTGCCATCTTCCGTTTCGACGCCCCGCTGTTCTTCGCCAACTCCCGATCCTTTCGGGAGCGAATCCGGGCCCTGGCCCGCTCGGAGCCGCCGCCTGCCTGGATCATCGTGGCGGCCGAGCCCATTACCGACGTCGACACCACCGCAGCCGACATGCTGGAAGATCTCGACGAAGCGCTCAACGATCAGGGCATCAGCCTGGTCTTCGCCGAGATGAAGGACCCGGTGAGAGAAAAGATCGACCGGTACAAGCTGACCAGGACCATCAATCCGGCTCACTTCTTTCCTACTCTCGAGGAAGCCATCGCGGCCT
>JBPYFF010000196.1:0-2586 GCA_051984455.1 Acidimicrobiales bacterium
CCGGCGTCACCCGCCAGGCCCCGCCGGCTCCACCATGGCCACGGCCCAGCAGGCAATTCCCTCCGCCCTTCCCAGAGCGCCCAGACCCTCTGCCCGCTTCGGCTTGATGTTGACCGGAGCGCCGACCACCCCGCTGAGTCGAGCTTCCATGGCGGCCCGCTGCGGGGCGAGGCGGGGAACCTCGAGCACCACGGCGCAATCGACATTGCCGATGCGCCAGCGCGACCTGACTTCGTCCACCACCCCGGCCAGCAGCTGCATGCTGTCCGCCCCCTCCCACTGCGGGTCGTCGTCGGGAAAGCGGCTGCCGAGGTCGCCCAGTCCGGCCGCGCCCAGCAGGGCGTCGGCGACCGCGTGAGCGATGACGTCGGCGTCGCTGTGACCGGTCAACCCCCGCCCGGCAATCGCGATGCCGGCCAGCACCAGCCGTCGATCGGGATCAGGGGAAAAAGGGTGAACGTCGAAGCCGAGGCCGACCCGCCCGGTCACGTGCAGCCTCTCAACCACAGCGCTGCCACCGCGAGGTCAGCCGGCTCGGTAATTTTCAGGTTCCGCCGGTCGCCGGGGACGATCACGACCCGGCCGCCGGTTGACTCGACCAGGGCCGCGTCGTCCGTGGCATCGCTCGCGCCGGCATGAGCGGCGCGGAGGGCACTGGCCCGAAATGCCTGTGGCGTTTGGACAAGGACCAGCTGGTGACGATCGAGCGTCTCGATGACGGTGTCGTCCTGCACTCGCTTGACCGTTTCGGTGACCGCGACGGCCGGCACCGCCGCGTCGGCTCCTTCTGCCACCGCGTCGATCACGTTCTGCCATACCTCGGCCGTGGCAAGCGGGCGGGCGGCGTCGTGGACCACGATCACCTCTGCCTGGGGGGGGACGGCCGCCAGGCCGGCTCGCACGGAAGCGGAACGCGTCTCTCCGCCCGCGACGACGGCGTCCACTCCGGGTATGGCCCGCATCTCCACGTCGACCGGGCGGGTGACCACGACGACGCCCCGGCAGGCGGCCCGGGCTCCGTCAATCGCCCAATCCATCATGGGGCGTCCGGCCAGCTCGGCGTGCTGCTTGGGCTGCCCGAAGCGCAGGCCGCTACCGGCAGCAACGACGATCGCCCAGGCCTCCACGTCCGACGGCGGAGCTAGGGAAGGGCGTCGTTGAGCTTCTTCTCGGCCTCTTCCTCGCTGACGCCGATGGCGAAGGTGAGCTCGGACACGAGAATCTGGCGAGCCCGGTTGAGCATCCGCTTCTCGCCCGCGGAGAGGCCCTTGTCCTTGTCCCGGATGGAGAGGTTCCTGACCACCTCGGCGACCTGGTAAATGTCGCCCGACTTCAGCTTTTCCACGTGGTTCTTGTACCGGCGAGACCAGTTGGTGGGCATCCGGGCTTCCTTCTTGCGAAGGACGGCGAACACCTCTTCCACTTCCTCGTCGTTGATGACCTCGCGGAGGCCTACCTCGTCGGTGTTGTCGGCGGGAACCATCAAGGTGAGGTCGCCGTAGGCCAGCCGCAGCACCAGATACTCCCGACTCTCACCGAAAACTTCCTTCAGCTCCCGCCGTTCCACCACGGCTGCCCCGTGGTGGGGGTAGACGACTTTGTCACCGACGTCGAACGGCATACTTCTCCCAGGAGTGGTACGAGGGGGCTTCCTTCAAGGGTACGGGGAAACGACCCCATCGGCCAACCGGCCTGCGAAGCCGCGTTCGCCGGCCGCACTAAGGTCCGGGGCGATGGACGATCTGGCCCTGCTCTCCCAGTCGGATTTGTTCTCGTCCCTCGACCACGACGCGTTGCGGCTCATGCTGACCGGCGCCCGAACGGTGCGCTGTGGCCGCAACAACCAGCTGTTCTCCGAGGGCGACGAGGCGGAAGAGCTGTACGTCGTCCGCTCCGGCCGGGTCGCCATCGCCAAGCGCTCCTCCGACGGCCGCGAGTCGGTGCTGGCACTGATGGAATCGGGCGATCTCTTCGGCGAGATGCCGCTGTTTGACGGCGAGCACCGTTCTGCCGACGCCCGGGCGCTCGAAATCACCGAGCTGCTCGTCGTCCCCTATCCACCGATCAAGTCCGTCTTGGAAGAACGGCCCGAGCTGCTGTGGGAAGTTGTCGCCCTCCTGTCCCGGCGGCTTCGAGCGGAGAACGCGGCATGGGCCGATTCGGTCTTCCTCGACGTCACCGGCAGGACGGCCAAGCGCCTGCTCGAGCTGGCCGGAGAGGCGGACGAGTTTCTCCTCCCGATCACCCAGGAGGAACTGGCCGGTCTGGTGGGCGCATCACGAGAACGGGTCAACAAAGCCATCGCAGCCTTCGTCCGTCTGGGCTGGATCGAGCAGGTTGAGCGTCGCTATCGCATCACCGACCGCGACCAGCTGGCCCGCCGGGCTCGCTGACGGGATACTGCACGCCGCAGTAGATCCCGACCGCCTCACCGGCGGGGTCGTCCTTGCTCTTGATCTCTTCCGCCAGGGCGTCCAGGCGCTTGATCAGCTCTTCCCGGTCGGCTGCCGACAGCCGAACACCCAGGCGGAACCCGCCCTTCAGGCTGCCCGGCGGCCCGGCCTCGACCTCCTGGCGGAACGCCTC
>JBPYFF010000197.1:0-14322 GCA_051984455.1 Acidimicrobiales bacterium
CGCCCGGCCGGACGGCGACATCGGCCCCGCACCGGGCGAGCAGCTCCTCGGTATGGGCCCTCGTGGGCACTGGCTCGCGGACCGTTGTCGGCGTGGCAGCCGCGAGCCCGGCGAACAGGATCGCCCCTTTCACCTGAGCGCTCGCGACCGGGAGCTCATAGTCGATGCCCGTGAGCTGACCTCCCCGGATGACGAGAGGCGGAAGCCGGCCGTTGTCACGCCCATCGACCCGCGCCCCCATGGCCCGGAGCGGAACCGCGACCCGATCCATGGGGCGCCGGGCAATCGATCCGTCACCCTGGAGAACGGTGAGCCACGGCATCCCTGCGCTCCATCCAGCCAGCAGCCGGATGGATGTCCCCGAGTTGCCGACGTCGATCACGCCCGGGGGCTCGTGAAGCCGCCCCGGCCCGCCGTCGATCCTGACCCGCCGGCGGGACCACGTCACCTCGGCACCGCACTCGATCACGGCGTCGAGCGTGCGACGAACGTCCAGCCCGTCGGAAAGCCCGACAAGCTCCGACCTCCCCGTGGCCATGGCGCCCAGCAATACCGCCCGATGGGAGATCGACTTGTCGCCCGGCACCCGCACCCGGCCGGTCAGTGGCCGTTCAGCCGCAGCCACAACCAGCCGTGAGCCGCTCATGCCAGCGGCCTCACGGCGGGCCGGTAGCCCCGGGCCAGCAACGCCCCTCGGGCCAGGTCGGCGTCGACGGCATCAACGGCCAGCACGAGAACGCCCCGCTCCCCTTCGGCTGAGTGGGCGATCTCGAGGTCGTAGATGTTGACGCTCAGCTCGCCGAGCAGGGTGGTCACTTCGGCCAAAACGCCGGGTCGGTCGGGAACAGGTACCCGTATCTCCACCATGTCCTCGACGTGGAGCACGCGGGACGGCAGATTGAGCCGTGCCTCTCTCGCCCGTTCGAGGACGGTCAGGATCCCGGCCCGATCGCCCCCCGCCACCATTTCCCGCAGCCGGGCGAGGGCGGCGGTCAGGCGGTCGAGCGTGTCGGTGATGCCGGCCTGGTTCTCGAGGCAGATATCGGGCCAGATGCCGGGATGGCCGGCCGCGACGCGGGTCATGTCCCGGAACCCGCCCGCGGCCAGTCGCAACAACGCCCCTTGCTCGGAAGCCTCCTCTGCCGCCAGCGTCATCAACGCGGCGGCGGTGAGGTGGGGCACGTGCGACACCGTCGCGACCAACTCGTCATGGCGATCGGCCGGCATGGCGATCACGTTGGCACCGAACGAAGAGACCACGGCGCGGAGCCGGGCGTAGGCCTGAGGGTCGGTGGTCTCGGTGGGAGTGAGCACCCAGGTCGCCCCTTCGAACAGCCCGCCGTCGGCCCCCTCGACACCCTCCTGTTCGGAGCCCGCCATGGGGTGACCTCCGATGAAGCGGGGATGGTCGACCGCGGCCACGATGCCGGCCTTGACGCCGGCCACGTCGGTCACCACTCCCCCACCCGCCAGCGCCCGGGTGGCCGCGCTCGCGGTCGCGCCGGCCGGCGTGGCGATGAAGGTCAGGTGGGCATCAGGATCGGGCCCGACCACATCGACCGCGCCGAGCTCCAGCGCCCGGCTGGCTCGCGCTTCGTCGAGATCGATGCCCGAGACGTGCCACCCCTGGCCCCGGAGGGCGAGGCCGATCGAGGCGCCAATGAGGCCGGTCCCGACGACGCACGCCTTACTCGGGGAGGCCATCGCGCAGACCCCTGGCCCCCTCGAGGTAGACGTGGTGCAGCTCGGCCCGGCTTCGTTCCGTCGTCACGTGCATCAGGATCCGCACGCAACGACGGGTGCCGTTGACGACTTCGAGCTCTCGGGCACAGATGAGCGGAACGTCGCCGAGGCCGGCCCCCCGCGCCGCGGTGGCAGGAAACGTCGACCTGATGTCGTCGGTGGCGGTGAACAGGATGCTGATGAGATCATCCTTGCTCAATCCGTTGCGCTCCAGCATGGCCGTTACGAGCGTCTGGACGCGCTCGTTGACCTGCTCGACGTTGTCATCGTCGAGCGTGGTTGCACCACGGAGCGCTCGTACTGCAGCCGCCACGGGCTCGCAGCCTAGGGCGGATAGCCTGAGGCGTCGTGCCGGTAGCCGTGTCTGTTGATCGACTTCGTAAGGCATTCGGCCCGGTTGAAGCGGTCAAGGGGGTCAGCTTCGAGATCGAAGAGGGGGAGGTTTTTGCCCTTCTCGGCCCCAACGGGGCCGGCAAAACGACCATCGTCGAGATCCTCGAGGGTTATCGCAAGCCGACCGCCGGGACGGCCCGGGTCCTCGGCGCAGATCCCGCTCACGCCGGCCGGCGTCTCAAGCAACGGCTCGGCATCGTATTGCAGGAGTCGGGCATCGAGCCTTACCTCACGGTCGAAGAGCTCCTCCGTCAGCGCACCTACTGGTATCCCCACCCCGGCAAGGTCGACGACGTGCTCGCCCTCGTCGGCCTCGATGAGAAGCGAAATGCCAGAGTCCGGACTCTGTCGGGCGGTCAGCAGCGCCGTCTGGATCTCGGGCTGGCACTGATCGGCGATCCCGATTTGCTGTTTCTGGATGAGCCGACCACGGGATTCGATCCCTCCGCCCGGCGCGCCAGCTGGGACATCATCAGCAACCTCTGCTCGCTCGGCAAGACGGTGCTGCTCACGACCCACTACATGGACGAGGCGCAGCACCTGGCCAACCGGGTCGCAGTCATCGCAGGTGGGCTGATCGTGGCCGAGGGCTCGCCCGACTCGCTCGGAGGTCGCAACCAGGCCGAGGTCCACATACGTTTTTCCCTGCCCGACGGCGTCTCCCCGGCCGACCTGCCCCTACCGGTCTCGACCGACGGTGTCGGGGTCCTGATCGAGACGGCGGAGCCCACGAGGACGCTGGCCGCGCTTACCACGTGGGCGGTCGACCGGTCGCTCGAATTGCCCGGACTCACCGTAACTCGGCCCACGCTCGAGGACGTGTACCTGGAGCTGGCGGGCAGCTGATGAGCGATGTGGGCCTGCTCGGCCGCCAGATCGGATATGAGCAGCGCTCCTACTGGCGCAACCCGACCGCGGCGGGATTTTCCTTCGCCTTTCCCATCGTGCTGCTGGTGATCTTCGCCAGTACCGGCCGGGGGAGCACCATCACGTCGCTCGGGCCCGGCAAGGTGAACTTCACCCAGTACTACATCCCGGCCATCGTCGCGTTCGGCGTCATGGGCGCGTGCTTCACCAACCTGGCCATCTTCACCACCTTCAAGCGAGACATGGGGATTCTGAAGCGAATGCGGGGCACCCCCTTACCACCGTGGGCTTACCTCGGCGGCGCCATCGGCAACTCGGCCATCGTCAGCATCGTTCTTTCCGCTCTTGTTATCGCCGTCGGAATCGTCGCCTACAACGTGACATTCCCGGGTCACACCGCCGCTCTACTGATCACGCTCGCGTTCGGTGCGGCGACCTTTTGCGCCCTCGGTCTGGCCATGACCACGGTCATCCCGAACGCGGAAGCGGCACCGGCAATCGTCAACCTGGTCTTCTTTCCGCTAGTGGCCATTTCGGGGGCGTTCTTTCCGGTACAGAAGGGCTCGACGCTGGCGAAAATCGCGTCCGTCTTTCCCCTCAAGCCCTTTATCGACGCCACCTTCAAGGCATTCGACCCAAGAGTCCGTGGCAGCGGTTTTGACTTGCCGGCGCTGGCGATTATCGCGGCCTGGGGCGTTGTGGGCGCCGTCGTGGCCGTGCGCTGGTTTCGCTGGGAACCCCGCCGGAAGTAGCAGGAGCGGGCGCGGCCGCCGCCGCCTCGAGCGATCGCACCTCGCCGGCCGTGAGGAGCCGCCACGCCCCCGGCCGCAACCGCCGGTCAGCCACCGGGCCGATGCGGGTCCGAACCAGTCTCACGACCGGATGGCCGATGGCCGCGCACATGCGCCGTACCTGGCGGTTGCGACCCTGGTGGATGGTGAGCCGCAGGCCGTTGGGAGGGATGAGTGCCACCCGGGCGGGCGCGGTGATGCCGTCCTCCAGCTCGATGCCCTCTCGCAAACGGCGAAGGGCGGAAGGGGACGGCGACCCCTCGACCAGCGCGAAGTACTCCTTTTCCACTCCATATCGGGGATGGGTCAGATGGTGGGCCAGTTCTCCGTCATTGGTCAGGATCAACAGTCCTTCGGTCGCGGCGTCAAGTCGACCGACCGAGAACACGCGAGGTTGCGGCGGAACCAGATCGATCACCGTCGCCCGTCCCCGGGGATCGGCCGAGGTCGTGACCACGCCGGGCGGCTTGTTCAGCAGGTAGTGCACCAGGCCGGGCCGGACCGACAGGGGTACGCCATCGACCGCGACGCGGTCGATGGTCGCGTCGACCCGCTGGCCCAGCCCGGCGACGACCCCGTTGACCGTCACCCGCCCCGCCCCGATCAGCGCCTCGCACGCCCGGCGGCTGCCGATTCCTGCTTGCGCGAGCACCTTCTGGAGGCGCTCGCCGTGCGGATCAGTCGCCGGCAGGCTCGACCTCGCTGTGGCGCAAGCTGGCGTCGAGCGCCTCCATGACCTCTGCGCCCGGTACGAAGTCCGCCAGCGGTGGCAGGTCATCGAGCGCGTCCAGCCCGAGCTTTTCGAGGAAGACCGGCGTGGTGCCGTACAGGCTCGCCTGGCCCGGCCCGGGGTCGCGGCCCACCTCCTCGACCAGGTGGCGCTGCTGGAGGGTCCGCATGATGCCATCGACCTCGACGCCGCGGATCGAGGCAACCTGCGCACGCGACACCGGCTGCTTGTACGCGACGATCGCCAGGGTCTCGAGCGCGGCAGCCGACAGGTGGGCCGGCTGGCCATGAACAGCGAACCGCTCAACGTAGGGCGCAAGGTCGGGATGACTCTGGAGCCGGTACCCGCCGGCGACGCGGGCCAGCACGAAGCCCCGGTCTTCGGCCGAATAGGCATCGGCCAGCTGCTGGCACAGCTCGTCGACCCGGGCCGGTGAGACTTCCAGGATCTGCGCGAGAAGATGGGGAGGAACGGGATCCTCGGCGACCATCAAGATCGCCTCGATGGCGCGCTCGGTCTCGCCCGCCATCAGCCCTGGTATTCCTCGACGGCAGAGAAGGTGGCGGGAGCGTCCTCCATGCCCAACCACACGATCGTCAGCTCGCCAAACGTGGTGGCCTGAGCGAGGTCAACCCAGCCACGCTTGTACAGCTCGAGCACCGCGAGGAACCTGACGATCACCTCCAGCCGTGTGGCCAGTGAGCCGCTCAACTGATGAAAGGTGATGGAGCCGGTGCGGGGCAGCCGGGCGGCGAGCTCATCCACCGCCTCGGCCACACTGGCCCGAATGGGTGCGACGTGGTCGAGCATGACCCGGGCTGTCGGCCTCGGCGCCGTCGCCTTGAGGTAGGCCTGCCGCAGCCGCTCGGCGGTGACGCCGGCCAGCACATCCGGCGCCAGCTCAGCAAACCGTTCCTCGAGGCCCGCCGTCCGGGGAAAGGATCGGGCCGCCCCGTCCATCAGGCTCCGCAGGGCTGCCGCCGCGTCCTTGAACGTCTTGCATTCGAAGAGGCGGGCGAGGAGCAGGTCGCGTTCTTCCCACAGAGCCAGCTCTTCTTCAGGCGGCGCGTCGTCCTGACCGGGCAGGAGCCGGCGGGCCTTCAACTCGAGCAGCACGGCCGCGATGAGGAGGAACTCCGTCGCCACCTCGAGGTCGAGCGCCTGCAGCTCGTGCAGGGTCGCAACGTAGGCGTCCACAATCGACGACAGCGACACCTGGTAGATGTCCACTTGCTCGCGGGTGATGAGGTGCAAGAGGAGGTCGAACGGCCCCTCGAACACCGGCGTGCTGACCTCGTACGGCACCGCGTCGAGGATACCGGCCGGAACTCGCCGGGCCGGCGCATACCATCTCACCTCATGACGCGCGTGCTGTCCGGCATCCAGCCCACCGGCGACATTCACCTGGGCAACTACCTGGGCGCGCTCCGTTGGTGGGTGGTCGACCAGTACGAGCACGACAGTTTTTACTTCGTGGTCGACCTTCACGCCCTCACTGTCCCCCGCGACCCGGCCGAGCTGCGGAGCGGGACGCTCGACGTCGCCGCCATCCTGCTGGCGGCGGGGCTCGACCCGGAGGTCTGCACGATGTTTGTGCAGAGCCATGTGTCCGAGCACAGCGAGCTGTGCTGGCTGCTGGAGTGCGTGGCCTCGATGGGCGAGCTGGGACGGATGACCCAGTTCAAGGACAAGGCCGCCAAGGGGGGCGAGGAGGCGGCGAGGGTCGGGTTGTTCGCCTATCCCGTCCTGCAGGCGGCCGACATCCTGCTGTACGACGCCGACCGGGTACCGGTCGGGGACGACCAGCGCCAGCACGTCGAGCTGACCCGGGACCTGGCCATCCGCTTCAACCAGCGCTATGGCCCAACCTTCGTCGTGCCGGCCGCCGCCGTCCCGCCGCCGGGCCGGGGGGCGCGGGTGATGGACCTGCAGAACCCGACCGCCAAGATGTCGAAGTCGGCCGACTCCCCCATGGGAACAGTGCTGCTGCTCGACCCGCCGGAGGAGATCGACCGCAAGATCAAACGGGCCGTGACCGATGCCGAATCGGGCGAGGGCGCGGTTCGATATGACCCCATCGAGAAGCCGGGAGTATCAAACCTGCTCGAGCTCCTCGGTGCCGCAACCGGCCAGTCTCCCTCCGAGGCCGCCCGCGGGTACGCCCCGTACGGACCACTCAAGGCCGACACGGCCAGCGCCGTCATCGAGATGGTCCGGCCCATCCAGGAGCGATACCGGATGTTCGCCGCCGATCGGGGGTTGGTCGAGAAGGTGCTGTCCCGAGGCGCCGAGAAGGCCCGTGCCGTCGCGTCGGTGACCCTTCGGCGGGCCCAAGACGCCATGGGCCTCTTGCCCCGCGCTGACGGGAGCTGATTACGCCCGGAGGATCCGGATCCACAGGTGGACGGCCGGGTCGAACACCCGCGACAGCGCACCGGGTCTGAGCAGCACGAGGACGATCAGGACCGGCATGGCGTATTGCCGGAACTTGAGCCAGTTGGGCCACCACGCCCGGGGTAGCGCCCGTTCGACCAGGGCGGAACCATCAAGCGGCGGTATGGGAAGGAAGTTCAACGCCGCCAGCAGGACGTTGACGTAGCCGAAGGCGAACATGAACCGGTCGAGGTAAGGCCCGGCGTCGAAGGCGAGAAAATCCGGATGAGTGACGCGGACCCACACGACCGTGACGAGACACAGCAAGACGTTCGTCACCGGCCCGGCCAGGCTGACGAGGAGCCCGTCGTTGCGGGGGTGTCGCAGCCGGGCCACGTTCACCGGCACCGGCTTGGCGTAGCCGAAGACACCGAGCCCCGACAGGCTGAGCAACACGGGGAGGATGATGGTTCCGAAGGGGTCGATGTGCTTGATGGGGGTCAGCGTGAGCCGCCCCGCCCGCCTGGCAGTGTCGTCGCCAAACGCCAGCGCCACCACCCCGTGGGAGACCTCGTGGAGGATGATGGCCGGCACCACCGCGACGATCAGCACCACGCTGGTCGGGCTGATCGCCCCTCGCACGACGGCCAGCACGCCGAACGCAACCAGGAGACCGACGACAACGACGGTCTCCCGATTCACCCCTCTCGGGGTGTCGTTATCGCTTCGAGGCGCAGTCGATGCAATACCTTGCTGCGGGCTTCGCCTCCAGGCGGGCGGGCGCGATCGGCTTGCCGCAGGACTCGCACCGTCCGTAGGTCGAGTCGGCAAACTTGGCCAGGGCCCGCTCCACCTCGGAGAGGGTGTCGAGCAGGGTTTTGGCGAGCGCCTCCGCCTCGCCTCGTTCGGCCGTGACCTGGCTCGAATCGGCGAAGTTCGAGTCGTAGTTCAGACCTTCAGCTCCGAACCCGAGTTCCGATAGCTGAGCACGGAGGGAGTCGCGCTCTTCCTCAAGGAGGGCGCGAAGATCCGGGGTAGTGGCATCAGCCGACATTGACATTGAGTTTAACCCTCCCTTCACCTTTCCGAGCCGAGAAGTTCAGGCTCGAGCCCTCGGGTGAGCCGCTTCGTAGACCGATTTCAGTCGCTCCGTTGATACCCGGGTGTAAACCTGTGTCGTCGCGATCGAGGCGTGACCGAGAAGTTCCTGAACGACCCGGATATCGGCGCCGTGATCGAGCATATGCGTCGCGCAACTGTGCCGGAGCACGTGGGGAGTCAGGCGGTCCCCGAGACCGACCTTGTCAGCGTACCGCCGCACGATCCCCCACGCGCCCTGCCGGGACAGCCGTCCTCCCCGGGCGTTCAGGAACAGCGCCTCGGCATCGCCCCGGCGGGCCCACCGGGCGGGCGCCATCGCCCCCCGGCCGCTGGCGGTCAGCCACTCTGCGATCGCAAATCGGGCATAGCGGCCCAGCGGGACCACCCGTTCCTTCGCCCCCTTCCCGAACACCCGGGCCACCCCATCGTCCTCGGAGAGGTCGCCGAGTGAGAGCCCGACCAGCTCCGAGATGCGCATACCGGTGCCGTAGAGCAGTTCGAGGATGGCCCGGTCCCGACGGCCGGTCGCATCCTCTCCCACCACCACTCCGAGCAGGCTGGCTACGTCCTCCTCCGTGAGCGCCTTCGGGAGACCCTGGGGAACCCGGGGGCTGCCGACCTCACCCGTCGGGTCCGCCTGAACGTGGCCCTCGTCGACCAGGAAGCGGTGAAACGACCGGACGCTGACCAGTGCCCGGGCCATCGTGGCGGGTGCCCGGCCGGCCGCCCGGAGGTGGGCGACATACGCGGTTACGTCGTCCTCGGCGACCTGGCGAAGGCCGACCCCCCGGCACGCCAGCCAGCTCTCGTAGGCCCGGAGGTCCCTCCGATAGGCCGCGAGCGTGTTGGCGGCTCTTCCCCGCTCGACCGCCAGCCAGGTCAGGAACTCCTCGCCATCCAGGCTCAACGGCAGGGCGACGGCCCCCTCCACGACGCTCCCCCTTTTCCCTGCTCAGTCGAACGCAGCGACCGGGTCGGTGACGTCCAGACCGAGGGCAGAACCGACCGCTTCGTTGGTGACCTTCCCCGCGACGGTCGAGAGGCCGCCGCGCAAGGCCGCGTCCCGCTGAGTGGAAGAAGCGACGCCCTCGGCCAGATCCACCACGTAGGGCAGGGTGGCGTTGGTGAGGGCGTAGGTCGAGGTGTGGGGTACCGCGCCGGGCATGTTCCCCACGGCGTAGTGAACGACACCGTGGACCTCGTACACCGGGTCGGTATGGGTCGTCTCATGGGTGGTCTCGACGCAGCCGCCCTGGTCGACCGCGACGTCCACGATGACCGAGCCGGGCTTCATCGTTTGCACCATCTCGTCGGTGACGACGACCGGCGCCCGGCCCCCGGCCAGAAGGACGGCCCCGATGACAAGGTCGGCCTCCCGCACCACTCTCTCGACGGCACCGCGGTTGGAAGCGAGGGTCATGATGCGGCCCCGATGGATCTGGTCGACCCAGCGCAGCCGGTCGAGGGTTTTGTCGAGCAGCAGCACCTCCGCTTCCATGCCCTGGGCGATCCAGGCTGCGTTCCATCCCACATTGCCGGCGCCGAGGACGACGACGCGAGCGGGCCGGACGCCGGGAGCACCGCCGAGGAGGACGCCCCGGCCGCCATTGGCTCGTTCGAGGTAATGAGCACCGACCTGGGTCGCCATGCGGCCCGCCACCTCGCTCATGGGCGCCAGCAAAGGCAGGCCCCCATCCGGCAACTGCACCGTCTCGTAGGCCAGGCTGGTCGTTCCCGCCGCGAGCAGCGCCTTGGCCACTTCGGGATAGGCGGCGAGATGCAGGTAGGTGAAAAGAACCAGGTCGTCGCGGAGGAAGCGGAACTCCTCCGGCTGCGGCTCCTTGACCTTCACGACCAGCTCGGCCGCCCAGGCGGTCTCGGCGCCAACCAGCTCGGCCCCGATGGCGCCAAAGTCGCGGTCTGCGATCGACGAACCCTCACCCGCGCCCCGCTCGATCAGCACTCGATGGCCATGTCCGGTCAGCTCTCGCACGCCATCGGGCGTGATGGCCACCCGGTTCTCGGCCGTCTTTACCTCGGCCGGTACACCGATGATCACTCCATCAGGGTAATTCAGGCCAGCGCGTTCCTGGCCAGGGTCAGTCCAATGATGGTCTTGGCATCGATGATCGCCCCGCTTCGTATGAGCGTCGGCACGTCGTCGAGCTCGATGTGCTCGAGGGTCATGTGTTGTTCCTCGACCCCCTGCGCGTCTTTGTCAGTGGGGGAAAGGTCGAGGGCCAGGTAGACGAATGAGTGCTCGTCGCAGAACCCGGGTGAGTTGTAGAACTCGGCCAGCAGCTCCAGCCGGCCGGCCCGGCAGCCCACCTCCTCGATCAGCTCTCTCCGCGCCGTGTCCGCGGGTGGTTCGTTGGCGACGTCGCGTTTGCCGGCGGGAATCTCGAGCAGGTCGCGATCCACCGCGGCGCGGAACTGCCGGACCAGCACCACCTCCCCCGACTCGGGCCGGATGACGGGCACCACCGCCACGGCACCGGGGTGATGGACCACGTCCCGTTCGAAGGTCGAGCCATCAGGCGCCTGGAAGCGGCCACGGGCGACGGTGACCAGGGTGCCGCGGTAGAGCTCGGACTCCTCCAGCCGGCGGAAGCCGCCCGTCACCGGGGCTGCGTGACCAGGTCGTCGACGTCGAGGAGCCGGGGGGCCCGCCCGTCGGCCCGGGCGAGGGCGGCGCCAACCAGCTCGCGGAACAACGGGTGCGGCCGGTCGGGCCGGCTTTTGAACTCCGGATGGGCCTGGGTCCCGACCCAGAACGGATGGCCCGGCAGCTCGATGAACTCCACCAGGCGATCGTCGGGGGACGTCCCCGAGCAGCAAAGGCCGGCGTCCTCCAGCCGGTGCCGATAGCCGGGGTTGACCTCGTAGCGGTGGCGGTGCCGCTCGTAGACGACGGTGTCCCCGTACGCCTCGGCCACCTGGCTGCCCGGCCGCAGCCGGGCGATGTACGCGCCGAGCCGCATGCTGCCACCCAGGTCGACGACCGTCCGTTGCTCGTCCATGAGGTCGATGACCGGGTGCGGAGTGGTGGAATCGACCTCGCCGGAGTTGGCGCCGGTCAATCCGGCCGCGTTGCGGGCGAACTCGATGACCATCGCCTGCAGTCCCAGGCACAGGCCGAGGCACGGCAGCTGGTGCTCTCGGGCGTAGCCGGCGGCGGCGATCTTGCCTTCCACGCCCCGCTCTCCGAAGCCGCCGGGAATGACGATGCCGTCGAGGTCCCGCAGCCGTCCGTCGGCCATCAACCCTTCGACTTCCTCGGCCTGGATCCAGTCGAGCTCGATCTTGACGCCGTGGTGGTAGCCGCCGTGGCGCAACGCCTCGACGACCGAGAGGTAGGCGTCGGGGAGGTTGATGTACTTGCCGATCACCCCGATCCGAACGGGGCGGGTGGCGGCCTCGACCCGGTCGACCAGTCGTTCCCAGTCCGAGATGTCGAGGGGGTGGGATTCCTCGTCAAAGTGCAGCAGCCGGCAGACGTAGTGGTCCAGGCCCTCCTCATGCAGGGCGAGGGGGATCTCGTAGAGGTTGGGGGCGTCGACGCAGGAGACAACGGCTTCGATCGGGACGTCGCAGAGGAGCGAGATCTTGCGCTTCAGGCTGGGCGAAATGGCCCGGTCGCTGCGGCAGATGATCACGTCGGGCTGGATTCCCCGGCTCCGCAACTCGGTTACGGAGTGCTGGGTCGGTTTGGTCTTTTGCTCACCGGAGGGACCGAGGTAGGGCACGAGGGTCACGTGGACGTAGCAGACGTTGTCACGGCCGACGTCCTTGCGGAACTGGCGGATGGCTTCGAGGAAGGGGAGGATTTCGATGTCGCCGACCGTTCCTCCCACCTCCGTGATGACGACGTCGACCGCGTCGGAGGAGAGCCGGATGATCCGGTCTTTGATCTCATCGGTGATGTGGGGGATGACCTGGACGGTCTTGCCGAGGAAGTCACCTCGCCGTTCCTTGGCGATGACCGACTGGTAGATCGACCCGGTCGTGGCGTTGGAGTCCCGATGCAGGTTTTCGTCGATGAACCGCTCGTAGTGCCCGAGGTCGAGGTCGGTCTCACCGCCGTCATCGGTGACGAAGACCTCGCCGTGCTCGAACGGGTTCATGGTGCCGGGATCGACGTTGATGTACGGGTCGAGCTTCTGGATGGTGACCCGCAGGCCGCGGCTCTTCAGCAGCCGGCCGAGGGACGACGCCGTCAGGCCCTTTCCCAATGAACTTGCAACACCACCCGTGACGAAGATGTGCTTCGCCAACTCGCTCCTCCTGATCACGATCCGATGGATCTGAGGCCCACTTTGTGGCCGGTAGGAGAACCCCAGGGCGGCCGACTCAGGATATCGCGCCCACGTCCCAATGCTGGCGGATGGCGAGTGCTACCGGCGCCGGCTGGTTTCGCGGCCCCGGCGCTGGTGGGCGACGGCAAGCAGCTCCTCCGCATGACGGTGCGCCGTCGAGCTGTCGGGCCGCCCGGATAGCATCCGTGAGAGCTCTATCACCCGGTCGGCTGGCTCGAGCTGGCGGGCATGTGCCACCGTCCGGCCGTTGACCTCGTCCTTGGTGATCGCGATCTGCTGATCGGCGAACGCGGCAACCTGGGCCAGGTGGGTGACGACCAGCACCTGATCGTGCTGAGCCACCTCGGCCAGAGCCCGCCCGACCGCGACGGCAGCCTCGCCACCGATGCCGGCGTCGACCTCATCGAAGACCAGGGTCCGCCGGCCGGGTTGCTCCGCCCGGTCAACCTGTGATCCCAGCACCAACCGCAGAGCGAGCATCGTCCGGGCCAGTTCACCGCCAGAGGCGACCCTGCTGAGCGGCAGAACCGGCTCTCCCTGGTTGGCACCCAGCTGCCACGTGACGGCCTCGCCGGCCCGATCGTCCCCGACCCAGACCTCGAATCGGGCCCGCGGCATGGCCAACCGGTGCAATTGAGCCTCGACCGCCTCGCCCAGCTTCGGTGCCGCCGCCCGCCTGGCCAGGCCGAGCGCCGCCTCCGCCTTCGCCAGCTCTGACTCCGCCGCCCCCCTCTCCAGTTCGAGCGCGGCAGCGCGCTCTTCGTAGCCCGCCAGCTCGTCAAGTCGCCGCTTGGCCTGGTCCCGGTAGTCGATCACCTCCGCCAGGTCGTCACCGTACTTTCGTCGGAGGCCGTGGAGCACCTGTCGACGGTCTCGAACCGCCGCCAATCGCTGTGGGTCGTCTTCGAGCGATTCGGCCAGCGTCCGCAAGTCGCGGGCGGCGTCCTGCAGTTCGCTCGCGAGCGAACGCAGTCTCTCGCAGGACCCGCTGAGCGGCGCCCTCCCTCCCAGGACGGAGATGGCTCCGCCCAGTCCATCGACGACACCACCGTCACTGGTGAGGGCCTCGACCGCCCCGTCGGCAGCTTCCCGGTGGGCCGTGGCACCGGCCAGCCGCTCCTCTTCTGCTGCGAGGTCAACCTCCTCGCCGGCATCCACAAGACCGGCAGCGTCGAGCTCTTCGACCTGAAAGCGCAACGGGTCCAGCTCGCGAGCGCCAGCCCGGGCATCGCCGCCCAGCGAGACCAGGGCATCGTCAACGGCGCGGATGCGCCGTCTGGCTGCGGTGACGGGACCGATGTCCACCGAACCAAACCGGTCGAGTCCGGCGCGCTGGGCCGACGGAATGAGCAACGACTGGTGCGCGTGCTGGCCGTAGAGGTCGACCAGCTGGTCCCCCGCTTCCTCCAGAGCAGAGAGCGGTGCCATCTTGGTGTTGATGTAGCCACGGGACCGGCCCTCGACAGGCACCGTGCGACCGAGCACCAGGTCATCGGGCGCCACCGGTGAGGCGGCAAAACGACCCTCAACCGTCGCACTCGTCGCCCCTTTTCGGACCTGCACCGAGTCGGCCCTGCCGCCGAGGAGCAACTCGATGGCCTCGACCACGAGCGTCTTGCCCGCCCCCGTCTCGCCGGTCAGGGCCGTCAGGCCGGGCCCGAGGACGAGTGTCAGGTCGGCGATCACTCCAAGGTCGCTTACCTGCAGCTCCGCCAGCATCAGCGATCGCTCAACCCGAACTTCTGCTTCAAGATGTGATGAAAGTCCCGACCGCCGAAGCTGACCAGTCTGGCGTCGTGGGGGCCAGCAGTGCAGCGAACGACGTCGCCAGTTGCAAGAGAGCCTTGACTTTGCCCGTCGACGACCAGCTCGGCCTGCCGGCCATCGATCACGTGCAGTCTGAGGTCCTCCTCGGGCGAAAGGATCAGGGCGCGGTCGAACAGCATGTGGGCGGCCACCGGCGTCATCACCAGGACCCGCGCCCGCGGTGAGACAATCGGCCCCCGGG
>JBPYFF010000198.1:0-4401 GCA_051984455.1 Acidimicrobiales bacterium
AACGGCCAGCAGGTGCCGGTGTACCTGACCGTCGCATTCATCACGGGCCCGTTGATCGAGGCCGAGGTCGATACCGAGAATGTTGGCACACCCGTGCCCGCTTCTGTGGTGACCCCGCTCGTCGCCACGGTGGCCGCTCGCGCCGTCAAGGGGTAACACGGGGCCGCTTCGCCGGTTGCCCGGCGCGGTGCTCGCTAGGACAAGATTGTCGGCACCCACAGGCTCAGAGGCTGCGCGTCGGAGGGGCTGGCGGAGGCGGTGGGGGAGGTGGCGGCGGCGGCGGAGCGTCAGGGCCGGCAATCTGCTTGGCCTGCAAGGCAGCCATCTCGGCGCCCTGCTTCTGACGGAGGTCGGCCTCCTTGACCGCGTATTTGTCCTTGATGTCCTGCTGGTTGGCCGCCATGCCGTACTCGAGCATCTTCCTCCCCTCGGCGCCGAAGTCTATCCCGCCGAACTGTTTGTCGGCCATTTTCTCGTCCTTGTCGGCCCGGATCTTGAGGTCCCTGTCGCAGTCCTGGTGCAGCTTTTCCAGCGCGGCCTCATGGTCCGCCTGAAGCGCCTTGATCTCCGCTATATCCGCGTCGACCTGCTTGCCCCCGATCTCGGTCGAGGTGACGGGCTCAGGCGTCTGCGGGACCTCCGGCTCGGCGACCTCGTCTTTCGCCGGCTCCTCGTCCGTGATTTTATCGATGTCCTCCGCGAGCTTATTGAGCTTCTCGAGGCCCTCAAGGGTATGGGCTAGGTCCTCCAGGTGCTCCTTTTCTGTCTCCAGATTCTCCAGCAAGACGGTCTCGTACGTGGGGGGTTGGGCTTCCCCCCATTCCGCGCCGTGCGTCAGCGTTACCCATTCCGTGCTCATGGTCTGGGCACCGGCCCTGTAGTCCAGCGCGGGGTTGGCGATGGTCCGCTCCTGCTTTACCAGGTCGATATCCACTTTCAGGAGGTCGACACTTTGCTCCACATTCCCATGCCAGAGGTTTATGGCGAGCCCGGTCACGGCCAGCATCGTCCTGGCGTTAGACATGTCGTCTTTGCGGATCATACGGCGTCCAGAAGGAGGACCTGGTTGCGGATCAGCTCGGGCAGGGCCCGGCAGAACGCCTCGAGACAAGATGTCTCGGCGCTGGGCGGCCACGCGGATTCCAACGCTCCACAGATGAGGGCCAGCGGCGTGGCGCCGTCTGAGCGGAGCAGTATTTCGTACAGGTAGGGGTTGACAACCAGCAGCGTGCCGGTGCGGCCCACGACGTGGAAGCTGGAGGTGACCTCCGTTCCGTTGCCGAGGCACTCGCCGATAAGCCTGACTGCCATGCCGCCTACTTTCTCCGGCATGGCCGGGCATTCCTCGAAGAGCAACTCGTCGCTCTCCAGCTCGGCGATCCGCTGCTCCGCGTCGGTCAAGCCTTGCGAGCGGGCCCAGGCGACGAAGCGGTCCCGCTCGGGTGCGGCAAAGGCCATCCGCCACAGCCGGTAGGTCCCGGCGTCGAGGTGCACGATGTAGCGCCCCAGCCGCACCGTGCCTGATCCAGCTGGTATGCCGTCGAACCCTGAGTTGATCCCACCGGGCGTGCCGACGGGGAGCAGGCTGAGCATGTGGTCAGCCAACCGAGACAGGGTCGGTCGTCGGCCGGGCCTGACCGTCCTGGGTTATCGTCGTCATGCTGGATCCTCCGGATGGTCAGTTGACCAGGTCAGGTCGGCTCATGTCGCCGGGCGGGGGCGGCAGCGACGACACCGGGGGCGGCGGCGGCAAGGAGGGCACGGGTGGCGGCGGGCGGAGCGTGGCGGTGGGCGCGGGCGACGGCAAGGCGGGCGCCGGGTGAGGCGCGGGAATGCTCATGCGACGGTTCAGCTCCGGGTGCTTCCACGCGAAGTCCTTGCCGACAGTCGCCGGCTTGGTTCCCAGGCCCATGACGATCTGGGAGTCCTTGAACTTCGGCCCGGCCAGGTCGGCCGCCTCGACCAGCCGTTTGCGGGTGTTGTCGTGCACCGAGTCCACGTAGCCGAGCTCCTCCGACAGCTTCTCCGCCAGGCCGTCCGCCCCGCTCGGGTTCATGAAGACCCTGACGGCGCAGGAGCCCAGCATGCCGTCGGCGTTCTCGTAGGCATTCTGCAGCTGACCGACGCTCTGCGCGAACATCCACAGGCGGAGCCCGTACTTGCGGCCGATGTTCAGGGCCTCGTCGACGGGGGCCATGTATTTCAGGCGGGGAAGCTCGTCGAGCATCATGAGGATCGGGGGTGACCCCCGGTCTGGCACTGCGCCCCCCGTGAGCACGCGGATGTGCTGACCGATGAACACCCGCAACAGTGACAGGTAGGCCTCCACCTCGTTGGGGCGGATGTAAATGTAGATCGTCGGGTTGGCGGCCGAGCGGAGGTCCATGGGGCTCCAGTCCGAGCGCTGGGTGGCCCGGGCGATCCGCTCTCCCGACCAGGCGTTGAGGCTGGATCGGGCGGTCTGGAGGACACTGCTCAGCGTCTTCTCGTTCATGGAGGACAGCGCCGCCGCGTGCTGGATCATGACCCGGACGTTCACCGCCATGCGCATCCCCATGATCATCTCCTCCCACGGCTCGCCGCCGAAGAGAATGTCGAGGACGGCGTGCATGGGCCGCTGATCGGGCGGGTTGACGTAGCACGTGTACGCGATGGCCGACGTGAGGACGGTCCGTGCCTCGTTCTCCCAGAAGGGGTCGTTGGAGAACTGGGGCACGATCATCATCTCGGCCAGCAGCCGGGCGTCCTCCCAGAGGTAGTCCGGGTCGTTACGGACGAATGTCAGCGGGTTGTACTTGTGGCTGCTCTCCGGTTCCAGCGGGCTGAACTTATACACCGGTCCCACGTAGGTGGAACGCCACCCGGCCGTGTGCTCGTAGATGTCACCCGAGATGTCGAGGACGATGGCCGGGCCCTTCCAGGTCAGAAGGTTCGGGAACACGTTGCACTGCGTCTTTCCCGAACCTGGGGGAGCGATCGTGACCATCGATCCCTCCCCGGAGTACTGGAGGGCGCCGCCGGACTGGAAGGACCCGATGTGGAGGGCGAAGGGGCTGGACGCGGCGAAGAGAGTCCGGGACACCTCGGCAGGCAGAAGCCAGTCCCCGCCGCCTGTCGGAGCAACCCGGCCCACCAATTCATCGATCACGGCCCGGTAAGCCGGACGGAGATTCGTCTTCGTGCTGATCCGGTTGAGGTTCTGCTGGATTTCGGCGACGGTGTGATCGACGTTGAAGTGGGTGCCCATCCACTCCGTCAGGAATTTTCGGGACACCTCCTCCGGCTTCTCTGCTCCCGCTGAGCGCTTCTGCGATCCAGGTTCGAGTGTTCCCTGGCCATCGCCCCAGAGCAGGGCTGCCTTCCAGCGAATGATGTCGTGGTATTCGCCGTTGTTGCCCACATTGAGCAGCTCCGCGATGCGCAGGTACTCGCGTTCCCGGTTCGGCATGCCCGCCAGCGTCCGGCTGACCCTGAAGAAAAGGTAACCGGGCTTGGGGGTGCGAATCCCCTTCCTGGCGGTTGCCACCAGCGTGCAGAACCAGACGCCCGTGATTGTCGCCGACTTGGCCTCGAAGATGGTGTTGACGGCGTGGATACGTTGCTGCTCGTCCCGGCCGAGAGCAGCCAGCAGAGCCGCGTTCTCGGACTTGAACGCATGCTCAAGTTGCCGTTCGGACAGGAACCGGTACTTCGCCACCTTGACCCCCCCAAGGTCGACGTGCGCGCTGCAGATACAGCTCAGCTGAAGGTAGTCGGCACCGGCTAATCATGTCAACGTTTGGACAGGCGCGTGCGAGCCGGCTCCATGGTGCTGACCCACTGCGGGCGAAGGCCGTTGATCGGCGGTTAGCCCGCGCGACGTACACGGATCCACGACAAGCGGCCCGCGGCCTGCGATCATTGGATCCCCGTGAGCAATCTGCTATTCTCGGCTCGATTCTCGTATTGGGGGGGTTCCATGAGCGAGATGTCGCAAGGCCCTGGTTGGTGGCAGGCCTCAGACGGCAAGTGGTACGCACAAGACCTACATCCGGACTACGGGGCCTCGGCTCCCGTGGACCAGTCGGCTGTCAGTTCGCCGATCCTAGGCAGTGACCCGGTGTTCCCGGCCGCCGACAGCCCGCCGGTGTTCCCGGCCGCCGATACCGCGGCGCTGTTCCCGGCCGCCGATACCGCGCCGGTGTTCCCGGCCGCCGACAGCGCGCCGGTGTTCCCGGCTGCCGATACCGCGCCGGTGTTCCCGGCTGCCGACCGCGCCGCTTCCGCCTCTCCGGCCGTCGGGTCCGATCCGGTCTTCGCCGTGGCAACTCAAAGCGATCCGACCGCCTATCCCAGCATTCAATATCCGGACGTCCCGACCTCCGGTAACAAATCAAAGGTGATCGCTGGGGTGCTGGGCAT
>JBPYFF010000199.1:0-7173 GCA_051984455.1 Acidimicrobiales bacterium
GGAGGTTGACGTCGAAGCGGAATTGCCCGCTGCGGAGGTCAATGGCCTCCTCTTCCTCGGTGAGCAGGTCAACCAGCACGGTAGCAAGCGAATCGTGCTGGAGCCGATGGGCCACCTGGCGGTTACGGGGACTGTGCCGGCTGCTCCCACTGCCATGGGCGAAGACCACGACGGCGGCCCGGTTCGGCGGGGCCGCGAGGTCACCCCGGATGACATCGCCATCGATGGGAATCTCTATCTCGGCCATTCGTCTCGCCTGCTTCTACCCCCCCATCAGGTTTGCATCCCGAGATCATTGGCAAGCCAGCGGCGGCGTCAGGGCCGTTGTCATGGAGCCCGTCAGCGCTGTTGTCATGGAGCCCTGGAGTCAGGGCCGCTGTCATGGAGCCCTGACGTCAGGGCCACTGTCATGGAGCCCTGGCGTCAGGGCTCTATCTCGGCCCGGTACGCCTCGAGCCGTGCCACCAGTTCGTCCGGGTGGGCGAGGGCAGGTAGGTGGCCGCCGGGCATCTCGTCGGGGACGATCCCGAGCCGTTCACGCACCACCCTGCGCTGGAACTCGGCCGGGAAGAACCGGTCGTCCCGGCACAGCAGGAACTTCGTGGGCACATCAGGCCACGCGTCCAGGGGCCACGGCTTCTCGAAGGGTGTATTGGACTGCTCCCGGAGATGGGCGCGCGACGCTTCCGCCAAATCGGGCGGCAGATCGTGGGCGAAGACGACCTCGGGGTCGAAGGGGTCGGGAAACACGTGGCCGGTGTTGGCCCACCACTCTCCGGGCGACTCACCCGGCCGCGGGGTCATGGCCGCGACCAGGACCATGAGAATCACCGGCAGACGGTCGCAGACCAGCGGCGCGGTGAAGCCTGCCAGTGACTGCGCGACCAGGATCACGTTAGATCGGTTGCCGACTGCGTCGATGACGGTGCCGGCGTACTCGCAGAGGCCGGCGGCGTCGTCGTCGCACGGCAAGTCAACCGCTACGACGTCATGGCCGAGGGCACGCAACCGGGGGCTCACGAGGTGCCAGTACCAGGACTCGCTCCCCGCGCCGTGGATGAGGACGTAGGTAGCCATCAAGGTCCAGACGGGAGCCGGCTCCCGAATTCATCGTGGACGATGAAACGCCGGCCGGCCGGCAACTGCCGGGCCATCGTCACGGACTACCCCCTCCGCCATCAGCTCCCGGGACTTAGGCAGACGTAGTTGGGAGGCCCGAGTAAATGGCACGGGCACGAAAACGCAGCGGCGCCTCCCCGTACTCCTCCAGCACGTGAGCCACCCATCCTGCCGTCCGGGCGATGGCGAAGATGGCCTCACCCGCGTCGGCCGGCATGGCGGCAACAAAGGCGAGAGCTCCGAGGCAAAAATCGGAGTTGGGTGACGCAGGGGTTCGCGCGCTCACGGCCCGGCGTACCTGCTCGACCACCTGGAGCCGGCGCCGGGCGCCGGGGTCGCCGCCGAGGCGACGGAGCAGGGGTAGCGCGGCTCGGGCCCGCGGGTCGCCATTGGCGTAGAGCGTGTGACCGAATCCCGGCACCCGTTGATCACGCCGGAGCCAATCGGAGACCGCTCCCCCAGAACCGCCAGGTCCGGTCGCTCGAGTCAGCAGGGCATGCACTTCTTCACTAACGGTGCCATGAAGCGGCCCATCAAGCGTTCCCAGTGCGGCCGCGACGGCCGCGTACGGATTGGCCCTGGTCGACGCGGCCACCCGCGCGGCCACCGTCGAGGTGGCGAGCTCGTGGTCGGCCAGCAGGACAAGGAATCCGTTGAGGACGGCCGCGCCCTCGTTGGCCGGCTCGGCTGAGAGGCGCGCCCACAGCCGCGCCGCGATCGACGGGTCCACGGCGGTCCTATCCGACAGGATCAGTGGCGGCGGGTCGGAACGGGACAGCCCGGGCAAGCCCTCCACCATGGCGCCGATCAGCAGCCGGCCGCTGGCCACGACTGCCGGTGGAGACAGGTCGAATCGCAGCCGGTCGGCGCTGGCGGCGGCGGTGACGATAAGGGCCAGACGGTCGGCCAGCCGGGCCTCGGGAGGAAGCCACGCCGTTGCCCGGCGTGCGGCCCGGACGATGTCAAGGGGCACGTCGAACTGCTGGTGGTGGAGTTGGCCGGTCCACAGCAACGACGCCACTGACTCGAACGACGCTCGCTGGCTCAGTTCGAGCACGTCCCGGCCCCGATACGACAGTCCGGCGTCGTCGATGCGGGTCAGCGCGGTCGCAATGGCCAGATCCACGCCGCCGTTGGCCCGGCCTCGGCCCACTGCGATGGCGTCAATCTCCGCCGGGTCAAACCAGCTCCCGCGGCGTCCGCGCAGGCGATGGCTGCGCAGGACCCCGCGGCTGACGTAGGCGTAGAGCGTCGCCGGCTTCACCCCGAGGGCGATGGCCGCTTCGGCCGTCGTCATCAGTCCTGATGTCTCGTCCATAGCCTAGCCAGGGAAAACATTGACTATTGATCAATATTGACAAATATTGATGAAGGACGCAAGCTGGAGGCTGAGATGAGAAGAGATGATCTGGGCCGGAGCCGGGAGGAGGCGGGCGGTGGATGACTTCAAGCCTGGTCTGGAGGGCGTCGTTGCCTTCGAGACCGAGATCGCAGAACCTGATAGGGACGGCAGCGCCCTACGGTACCGGGGCGTCGACATCGACGACCTGGTCGGCCACGTCCCTTACGAAAAGGTCTGGGGGTTGCTCGTTGATGGCGAGTTCGAGCCCGGACTGCCCCCGGCCGAACCCTTCCCCGTGCCGGTGCACTCAGGTGACATCCGGGTCGACGTGCAGAGTGCGCTCGCCATGCTCGCTCCCTACTGGGGCCTGTGCCAGCTGTTCGACATCGACGACGCTCAGGCCCGCGGGGACCTGGCGCGGGCAAGCGTCACCGCCTTGTCGTTTGTTGCGCAAGCGGCTCGGGGGCTGGGGCAACCAGCCGTTCCGCAACGCCGGGTGGACGAAGCCGAGACGATCGCGGAGCGGTTCATGATCCGCTGGCGGGGCGACCCTGACCCAATCCACGTCCGGGCGGTCGACGCCTACTGGGTCACTGCCGCCGAGCACGGCATGAACGCCTCGACGTTTGTTGCCCGCACCGTCGCCAGCACTGGGGCCGACGTGCCAGCGTGCTTGTCAGCGGCGGTAGGGGCGCTGTCCGGCCCGCTTCATGGCGGGGCCCCCGCTCGGGTGTTGAGCATGCTCGATGCCGTCGAGCGCGAGGGAGATGCACGACGCTGGGTCACTCAGGCCCTTGACAGGGGAGAGCGGCTTATGGGCTTTGGGCATCGGGTCTATCGAGCGGAGGATCCGCGAGCCCGGGTCCTCCGCCGTATCGCCAGGGAACTGGGGTCACCGCGCTACCAGACCGCCGAGGCGCTCGAGACGGCGGCCCTCGAAGCACTCGCCGACCGCCGGCCGGATCGTGTCTTGAGGACCAACGTCGAGTTCTGGTCCGCGGTTGTGCTCGATCTCGCCCAGGTCCCGCCCCACATGTTCACGTCGATGTTCACGTGCGCGCGCGTCGCTGGTTGGAGCGCGCACATACTTGAGCAGAAGCGCTCCGGTCGCCTCATCCGGCCTTCGGCTCGCTATGTTGGGGTGCGATCGCGACCGCTGTTGTTACCGGTGTGACCACGGCGCCCGGCCTTGCCAGTCCCGACGTTCGTTACCATGACGTGTGCGTCGACGAACACCTCGGCTGAATTTGCCCTCGGGCCGGGAAGGTGTGCTCCCCGGCCAGCATCTGGCGGCCGCGATCGGCGACGGTGTCATCGACGCCGGAAGCTTCAAGATCCCCGAGGAGAACATTCAGCCGGCCAGCCTGGATCTGCGCCTCGGTGATGTCGCATACCGCATCCGGTGCAGCTTTTTGCCCGACAAGCAAAGTGTTGAGCAAAAGCTCAAGAACTACATCGTCGACGAGATCAGTCTGTACGGCGACGGCGCCGTCCTGGAGACCAAGCGGCCCTACCTGATCCCTCTCAAGGAGCGACTGTCGCTGCCGCCGAGCATTCGAGGCAAGGCGAACCCCAAGAGCTCGACCGGCAGGCTCGACGTGTTCACGCGGATCATCACCGACGAGAGCTACCGGTTCGACGAGGTTGCCTTCGGCTATGGCGGACGGCTGTACCTGGAGGTCGTCCCCCTCTCCTTTCCGGTGCGCGTCCGGGAGGACCTGAGCTTGAACCAGCTCAGGCTTTCAGTGGGCCGAGCCAGCCTGACGGACCAGGAACTGCGGTCGTTCCATCAATGTCAGCCGTTGTTGTTCAGGCGAGGCCGGCCAATTCCCGACCGCTCGCTGGCGCTGGCCGATGGCCTCTTTCTCAGCCTTGACCTCCATGGCGACCGATCCGGCCGGGTCGGCTACCGGGCACGCGACAACGCGCCTCTGCTTGACATGGCTCAGTTCAGGGTGCTTGATCCGGATGAATACTGGGAGCGCGTTCGGCGGGAGGACGGCGACCGGATCATCCTGACCCCACAGAGGTTTTACCTCCTGATGTCCAGTGAGGCAGTGACGATCCCCCCGACGCTCGCGGCGGAGATGACGGCGTACGACCCCACGAGCGGAGAGCTGAGGACACACTACGCAGGCTTCTTTGATCCTGGTTTTGGCTACGACCCCGAGGGGCACTTCCACGGGTCTCGGGCCGCGCTCGAGGTGCGGGCCCACGATGTGCCTTTCATGGTCGAGCACGGCCAGCGGGTGTGCAAGCTGACGTTCGAGCGCATGCTCGAGGAGCCTTCTTCCCTCTATGGGCGAGACATCGGCTCGTCCTATCAGCGTCAGGAGGAGACGCTCGGAAAACAGTTCGCCATCCGGCCGGGAGGGCGGCCATCCGGGTCCAAGTCACCGGTCGACCGCGGGCCGGACGGGCAGCTCCCCCTCCCCCTGACCGGCCGCTGACGCTCGGACCGTTCAGCTCAGGGCGGCTCACAACTTCGGCTGCGTACCGATCACGTTCTCGTCTTCGAGAACGTCGATTTCCTCACTGCTCATGCCCAGCCACTCCTCGAGGATCTCGCGGCTGTGCTGGCCGACGGTGGGCGCCGGTCTCCGCAACCAATGGTCCACTCCAGAGAAACGAAACGGCGGGCCAGGGATCGAGTGGGTGCCGACGACGGGGTGGTCGAGCTCCTCGTAATAGCCGCGAGCTCGCAGCTGGGGATGAAGGGGCGTCAACCGGGGATCGACTGCGGGTGCCGAGGGTACGCCGTGATCGAGCAGCAGCTCGACCGCCTGGTCGAGCTGTTGCTCGGCCGCCCAGGCGGACAGCTCCCGGTCAAGCTGCTCGTGGGCGGCGCGGCGGCCCGCAAGGGACTCCAGCCCTGGCTGATCGGCCCAGCCCGGTTGCCCCAATGCCCATTTCAGGCCATCCCACTGGTCATCGGTCGCGATCGAGATGGCGAGCCACTGCTCGGCGCCTCGACAGGCGTAGAGGTTTTGGGGTGCGGCGTGACGGGACCGGTTTCCTTCCCGCTGGAGCAGGTTGCCATAGGCGCTGTACTCGATCACCTGCTCGGCCGAGGTGTTGAGGGCGGCTTCGACCATGGTGACCTCCAGATGCTGGCCACGGCCGGTCGCGTCGCGCTCGGCCAGGGCTACGAGGAGGGCGAAGGCGGCGTGCATCCCGGCGTTGGGGTCGCTTGGCCCGCGCTGGATACGGGGTTGGTCATGGGGATGGCCGGTGACCCAGGCCAGGCCGCTGATCTGCTCCATCGTCTGGGCAAAGCCGGTGTTGTCCCGCCACGGTCCCGAGAGCCCGAACGCCGGCATCCGGACAAAGATCGCTCGCGGGTTGATCTCCTGGATGGTGGGCCAGTCAAGCCCGAAATTGGCCATGACCCGGGGCGTGAAGTTCTCGACCACCGCGTCGCACACCGCGGTAAGCCGTTTGGCCACCTCGAGGCCGCGTGGTGAAGTGAGATCGAGGGTCAGGCCGCGCTTGTTGGTGTTGGCGGCCAGGAAGATCGAGCTGTATTCCCACCAGTGAGGCTGGCCCCCGAGAATGGCGCCGGCCATTCGCATGCCGTCGAGCCGCTGAATGGCCTCCACGTGCACGACGTCAGCGCCGAGGCCGGCCAGCAAGTTGGTGGCGGATGGACCGGCCCACCAGGCGGTGATATCGAGAACCCGGAGACCTTCCAGCGGGAGAGGACCATCGGGCGACGGTGGCCCACCTTCCCCGGCATCGCCCGGCAGCCAGCCTTGTCCGGCGTGCTCGTCCAACCTGGGTGCCGCTCTCGCCGGGGGCGGATCCTGGTCGTTCAGCCGCCACGGCCGCCGAGGCAGGCGAAACCGTCCACGCGGATCGGGGCCGAACACCCTGCGAACGTTGAAGTGCTCGATTTCCCCGACACTGGCGCCGCTGCACACCGGTGCCACCGGAATCCGCAGCTCGGAGGCGTACTTGATGATCTCGGCGGTCGTGTGCCGGCTCGTCCACGAGCGGACGATGCCCGTCCATTCCTCGAATCTGGTGGTGCGCCCTTGCGGTCGGGCGAGCTGCTCGTCGCCCAGCAGGTCGGGGCGCTCGATCAAGATCAGGAAGTCGTCGAATTGCTGCCGGGAGTTGGTACAGAAGCCCACGTACCCGTCGAGCGTCGGCTCGATCGACGGGGTCTCGATCGAGCGGGGCGGACCGAGCTGCTCAATGGGCGGTCGCCCCAGCAGGCTGTAGACCAGGTCGACGTAGAGGTTGGACGTGAAGTTTGCCAGTTCGAGCATGGAGAAATCGATGAACTCGCCCTTGCCGCCACCTGTCGACCGGCGGAGCGCGGCCCCCGCCGCCACGGCTGCGAAGGTGCCGCTTACCCATTCGACGATTCGTCCGCCCGCCTGGTAAGGGGGCCAGGCCCGCAGCCCCCGCACGGCGAGGGCACCGCTCTCGGCCTGGAGAGTGAAGTCGGTCGCCGGCCGCGTGGCGTACGGCCCGGTCAGCCCGAACGGCGTGATCGACAGCACGACCAGCGACGGATGCCTCTCCCTCAGGCCGGCCAGGTCAAGCGCAGGCGGGACGGAGCTGTCAACGATCAGGTCGGCGCCAGCGATCAGGGTCTCGAGCTGGTTTGGGCCGGGGACGACGGACCGCTTGCCGAGATGAAGGAACTGGAAGAGGGCGCCGTCTTCACCGGTCAAGTCGGCGCCGGTCGCCGACCAGTTGCGAAG
>JBPYFF010000200.1:0-16001 GCA_051984455.1 Acidimicrobiales bacterium
CGTTGTGGGCCAGCAGGGCGGTCACGGCCAAGGCGATCACAACACCGGCGCCAATGGTCCAGTCGTCGCCGACGATGAAGTCGTACCAGAACCGCAGGAAGGTTTTCACGAGCTGAGCACCGCCGTGCGAGCGTGGCGTTGCCGAAGGACGGCCACGAGCCCGGTCGACAGAACGAGGACGAACGCCAGCACCCCGATGATCGAGGCGTCGTTGCCCGGCCATTTCACCCCCGCACCCTCAGCCCCCCAGAAAATGCCGAAGGTGGTCAGCATCACCCCGACGGCAAACTTCATGGTGTTTTCGGGAACCCGGCTGAGGGGCGCGTGGACCACGAGCCCAACGGAGAGGATGACCACGAACGCAGTCGCAGCCGCCAGCGCGGCCAGCCCCACGTTCTTCTGGGTGCTGCCGAAGGTGACCACGATGAACGCCACCTCGAGGCCCTCGAGCAGCACGCCCTTGAAGGCGACGGTGAACGAGTACCAGTCCATCCCTGCTCTCATCTCGGGAGCAGCCTGCCGTGCTGCCTCCCGTTCGTGCTCGAAGGCGGCCGCCTCGTCGTGCAGCGCCTTGAACCCACCCGCTCGCAGGATCGCCTTGCGCAGCCACTGCAGACCGAAGATGAGTAGCAGACCACCGACCACCAGCCGCAACGCATCGATCGGGATGGCGGTCAGTGCCGGGCCGAGGGTGGCCACGATCGCGGCCAGGGCCAACGAGGCCGCGCCTGCACCTATGAGGGTTGACCGCCACCCGCGGGTCACTCCGACCGCGAGAACGATCGTGAGCGCCTCAACCATCTCCACGCTGCACGCCAGGAAGGCGGCCAGGAAGAGAAAAGTGCTGCGCACGTCCCTCAGCTTACGGGAGCGCCAGTTGCCCGCCGTGCTGAACGGCGAGGCCATCGGCGATCAGTCCGGCCGCGACCCGGCTGGCCCGTCTCGGATCGTCGGGCCACCCGGTGGCGTCGGCCAGCTCATCGAGCGCGACGGGGCCCCGCCGGAGAGCGTCGATGAGCCGGCCTCGGCCCTGCCGGTCGGAGCCCGCGAAGGTCGACTGCCGGCCCGAGACGGCGGCAGAACCGGCAGCGGGATCGGGCGCAGGGTGACCGGCTCGAGCCCACACGCACAGCCCTCCCATCGGGCAATCGTGGCACCGGGGCGACCGGCTGGTGCATATGGTCGCCCCGAGGTCGACCAGGGCCTGGTTCCAGGCCCACGCCGCATCACCGGGCACCAGCGCGTCGGCGACGGCCTGGACCTCACCAGCCGCCAGCCGGCGGCCGGCGACCGCCCGGGCAAGGACCCGGGCCACGTTGGTTTCGACCACAGCGAGAGGCTGCTCGAAGGCGAATGCAAGGATCGCCCGCGCGGTGTACCGCCCCACTCCGGGGAGTTCCAGCAGGTCCTTCAGTTTGCGCGGCAGCCGCCCACCGTGGCGATCAACGATGGCCCTGGCGGCTCGATGAAGCTGAACGGCGCGTCGGTTGTAGCCGAGCCCGGCCCAGGCGTCGATAACGGCAGCGACCGGCGAGGCCGCACACGTGGTTGCGTCAGGGAAGCGGTCGAGAAACGCCTCATACCGAGGGACGACGCGGCCGACCTGGGTCTGCTGCAGCATCATCTCGCTGACGAGGATGGCCCAGGGGTCCCTTGTGCGCCGCCATGGTAGGTCCCGACGCGTCGTTGACGACCAGGACAGCAACGCGTCCTGGATCGGAGTCAATCCCAGATGTCGTCGGCGTAGGGACGCTGGCGCGGCGGGGCATCGCCCTTTTTCCAAACCATGACCTTGCGGCGGAAGTAGCACACTTCGTCGCCGTGCTGGTTCATGCCCTTGGTCTCGACCGTGACGACGCCCCGGTCGGGCTTCGACGATGACTCACGCTTGTCGAGGACCCTGGTCTCGGCATAGATGGTGTCGCCATGGAACGTCGGCTTCCTGTGGGTTAGCGACTCCACTTCGAGGTTGGCAATGGCCGACCCGCTGACGTCGGGCACGCTCATCCCGAGGACCAGGCTGTAGACCAGGTTGCCGACCACGACATTCTGCTTGTGGACCGTCTCATGCTCGGCGAACCACTGGTTGGTGTGGAGCGGGTGGTGGTTCATGGTCATCATGCAGAAGAGGTGGTCGTCGGCTTCGGTGATGGTCTTTCCCGGCCAGTGGCGGTAGATGTCCCCGACCTCGAAGTCCTCGTAATAGCGGCCGAACGGCCGGTCGTAGATCGTCATTGGGGCCAACGGTAATTGACCGGGGCCGCCGGCCGCATAGGCCGCAGAAGCCGGACGGGCCGCACCGCGTCCATTCTTCTGTTCATTGCCGATCTTTGGTTCGTTCTTGCCAAAAAGTGACGGAATTGAACGCGCGATCGCCAGCGAACGCGAGAAAGCGGGCGACCGGGTCGACGAGGCCGAGCACGGGCCGTCAGGACCGCGAGGGCCGCCGGGACCGCGCCACCAATGAGGCCAGCTCGGTCAGCGACCCCACGTGGTCGTGATCTTGCCGGAGGGGGCAGAACCCATAGGGGTCGAGGTGAAAGGGGCGCACCCCGGCGGCTCGTGCGCCGGCGACGTCGGCGAAGACCGTGTCGCCCACATGAACCGCCCGCGCCGCGGGCACACCGAGGGCCTCCAGCGCGAGGTCGAAGATGCCGGGGTCCGGTTTCCTGATCCCGACGACGGCCGAGTCGATCACCACCGCGACCGGAACTCCCTCGCCCTCGCCGACCTGGCACACGCGCTGAGTGGCCAGTTGCTCGGCCACGGTGCCATCCGAGTTGGACACAATTCCCAGCCCGACGCCCGTCGCCGCCAATCGGCGAAGCCCGTCGATCGAGCCGGGCAGCACCCGGCTCCAGACCTGATCGCGGCCGAGCACCGCCACAACGCCGGCGGCCGCTTCTTCGACCCTGTCCTCCGGCACGCTCGCGGCCCGCGCCACCGCCATGCCGTAACTCTTCCAGTCGATCGTGTCCTCGGTGGCGTGGGCGTCGATGGCGGCGGCGCCGGCATAGTGACCGCGGTCGAGCGCCTCAGGTGTCGGCCGGCCACCCGCAGCCGAGAGCACGGCCGTCAGCGCCCCATGGTCCGGAGCGCAGAACACGCCGCCGACGTCGATGAGCACGGCCTCGACGCGACCGTCGACGCCCGCGACCGCCATCAGATGGCGTGGCGTTCGAGCAGACGGCGGGCGATGACCATCCGCTGGATTTCGTTGGTTCCCTCACCGATCATCATCAAGGGGGCGTCGCGGTAATAGCGCTCGACCGGAAGATCGGTCGTATAGCCATAGCCACCATGGATGCGCATGGACTCTGTCGCGTTCTCGAATGCCGCCTCCGACGCAAACAGCTTGGCCATGCCCGCTTCGATGTCGGCCCGCTCCCCCCGGTCCAGCTTCTCGGCCGCGGACATGGTCAGTAGCCGGGCTGCCTCGACACGCGTCGCCATGTCAGCCAGTTTGAAAGCGATCGCCTGGTGCTTGGCGATGGGAACCCCGAACGTCTCTCGTTGCTGGGCGTACACGATTGCGGCCTCAAAGGCGGCCCGTGCCACGCCCACACCCCGTGCCGCGATGTTGACTCGTCCCAGCTCGAGGGCACCCAGTATCTGCGGTAGGCCGCGGCCGAGGCCACCACCTTCGACGCCGCCCAGCACCGAAGAGGCCGGCACGCGATGATCGCTGTAGGACATCTCGACCGTTTCCAGCCCTTTGTAGCCCAGCTTGGAGATGGTACGGGAAACGGCGATGCCGCCGAAACGCGGACCGGGTTCCTTTTCGACCATGAAGCAGGTGATGCCCTCAGGCGCTTTCGCGGCCAGCGCAACGACGCCCGCCCGTTCGCCGTTGGTCACCCACATCTTGGTCCCATTGAGGACGTACTCATCCCCATCGGGCGTGGCCCGGCAACGAATGTTCTTGGTATCGCTGCCCGCGTCTGGTTCGGAGAGGGAAAGGCAGCCTCGGACTTCGCCCGTCGCCAGCTTCGGCAACAGTCGCCTCTTTTGGTCGTCGGTTCCGTAGAGGCGGATGAGCGTCGCCGCCATCATGTGGGAGTTGAGGACTCCGGTCAGCGACATCCAGCCGGTCGCCAGCTCTTCGATCAGACGGGCGTAGGTGACGACGTCGAGACCCAGGCCGCCGAAGTCCTCGGGTATGACGGCACCGAACAGGCCCAGCTCAGCCATCTGGCGAACCAGGTCGGCCGGGTATTCGTCCCGATGCTCCAGGTCGGACGCGATCGGCGCGACCTCTTTTTCCACAAACGTTCGGACGGCGCCGACCAGCTCGTCGGCGAGGGCAGGATCGGTACGGGCCATGCCGCGATGCTATCGAGCCACCCCTTGCCGCCCTTGGCCCGCGCTTGGCGTGTCCTTTTAGCCGCTCCCGGCGGCCGCGTCACCACCGACGTCACCGCCCAGGTAGGCGGCCCGGACGGAACGGTCGTCGAGCAGGTCACGGGCCGGTCCACTCTTCACGACTCTCCCGACTTCCAGCACGTAGGCGCGATCGGCCCGCTGGAGTGCCTGGGCCGCGTTCTGCTCCACCAGCAGGATGGTCGTTCCCTGCTGGTTGATCTCGGTGATGATGCCGAAGATCTGCGCAACGAGCATGGGGGCCAATCCCATCGAGGGCTCGTCGAGCAGCAGCAGTTTGGGCCTCGACATGAGGGCCCGACCGATGGCCAGCATCTGCTGTTCACCGCCGGAGAGCGTTCCTCCCGTCTGACCGGCCCGCTCCTTGAGCCGGGGAAAGAGGCTGAACACCCGGTCGCGATCGTCGTCCAGCCCCCCTCTGGCCTTCCCTCGCCGGGCATACGCACCCATGTCGAGGTTCTCGCGGACGGACATGCCGGGAAAGATGCCGCGCCCCTCCGGCGCCTGGCAGATTCCCTCCTCCACCCGCCGGTAGGGGGCGATGTGGCGGATGTCGCGGCCCTGAAATCGAATGTGGCCGCGCGATAACGGTCTGACGCCGGAGATGGTTTTGAGCGTGGTGCTCTTGCCAGCACCGTTGGCGCCGATCAAGGTGACGATCTCCCCGTCGTTGACGGTGAACGAGAGTCCTTTTAGCGCCTGGACCTTGCCGTAGAAGACGTGAACGTCGTCCAGTTCCAGTACCGGGGTCGCACCGTCAGGCATCGACCGGAACCCCGAGGTAGGCGTTGATGACCCGCTGGTCGGCCTGGATGGCGAGCGGCGGCCCTTCGGCAATCTTGCTACCAAAATCCAGCACGCTGACCCGATCGCAGAGATTCATGACCACGCCCATGTCGTGCTCGATCAAAAGAACCGTGTACCCGGCGCTGCGCACCCTCCGTATCAGATCCGACAGCCCCCGTTTCTCGGCCGGGTTGAAGCCGGCCGCCGGCTCGTCCAGCAGGAGAAGCTGCGGTTTGGTGGCGAGTGCTCGCGCGATCTCCAGCCGCCGTTGGTCACCGTAGGGCAGGTTGCGAGCCAGATCGTCGGCCCGGTGAGGGATGCCCACCAGCTCCAGCAGGTCCATGGCATCGGCTCGCCCCTCCCGTTCTTCCGACCGGTGCCGGGGGAGCCGGAAAATGGCAGAACCGATCGACGTGCGGTGATGGGCGTCGGCGCCGACCATGACGTTTTCGAGGGCGGACATCTCCGGGAAGAGGCGGATGTTCTGGAAGGTCCTGGCGACGCCGGCCCGTGTGACCTTATAGCGCTTCATGCCCGCGATGGACTGGCCCTGGAAGAGGATCAGTCCCGAGCTCGGCCGGAAGACGCCCGTCACGACGTTGAAGACGGTCGTCTTCCCGGCGCCGTTGGGGCCGATGAGACCAGCGATCTCTCCTTTTTTCACCAACAGGTCGACGTGCGAGAGGGCCGTCACTCCGCCGAAGGTCATGGTGACATCGCGCAGCTCAAGCAGTGCGTCTGGATCCGGAGCCAGGACGGCAGCCTCCATGACGGCAGCCTCCGCGCCTCTCATCGCCTCACTCGCCTCACTCGCCACCGCCGCCACCCCCTCCGCCGCCTCCGCCGCCGGCGCTGCCGCCACCCCCGCCACTGGTGGCCCCCACAGTCGTCGCCATTTCCAGACCGGTCTCGGCCCCGAGCCCTCCCATGCCCCCATGGGGCTCGGGCTCCTTGAGCTCCCTGGTGCGCCGGCGCGACGGCAGCAGCCCTTGCGGCCGGAAGATCATCATCGCCACCAGTGCGGCGCCGAACGCCATCACCCGGTACTGCTGGAACTGCCGGAACCGCTCGGGCAAGTAGCCGACGACGATCGCACCCAGGATCACGCCGGCCTGATTGCCCGCCCCTCCCAGCACGACGGCGGCCAGGAACAGGATGGACAGCTGGAAGATGAAGTTGTCGGGCGATATGGATATGACCTTGCTGGCGTAGGTGACGCCCCCGGCACCGCCGATCCCGGCTCCCATGGCGAAGGCCCACAACTTGAAGCGGAAGGTCGGGACGCCCATCAACTCGGCCGCATCTTCGTCTTCCCGGATGGCCGTCCACGCCCGGCCCACCCGGCTTCGCTTGAGGTTTCGGACCACGAGAATGGCGAGCCCGATGAGCAGGAGGACCAGGTAGTAATAGGGCTTGGGATTGAGGATTCCAAAGTTCACGTGGGCATTGAGGATGCGGAAGCTCGGGGGGTGCGGGATGTCGTTGATGCCCCGGGGCCCTCCGATGGAATCGGTGTTCTGGGCGACCAGGTGCACGATCTCGCCGAAGCCCAACGTGACAATGGCCAGGTAGTCCCCCCGCAGCCGCAGGGTCGGGCCCCCCAGGATGACACCGGCGATCATCGACAGGATGATTCCGGCCGGCAGGATGAGCAGGAAGGGGACGCCCGCCTTCGTGCCCAGCATCGCCATGGTGTAACCGCCGACGGCAAAGAAGGCGACGTATCCGAGGTCGAGGAGACCAGCCTCGCCGACCACCACGTTCAACCCCAGAGCGATGAGTGCAAAGATGCCGACCGGGAAGAACAACACCGTCGCAAAGTCGCTGTCGGGCGTATTGAGGACCGGGATCTTCAAGTTGGGCAGCACGATCAAGAACGCGACGAAGGCGAGGGTCGCAGCCCACCTCGCCAACTTGGGCAGCCGGTACCAGGCGTTGGCGACCGGGTCGATGACGTCGAACCTGGCCATCAGGCTCGCGCCTTCATGGTCGCCTCACCGAGTATCCCGGTCGGCCGGAACATCAGCACCACCACCAGCACGACGAAGGCGACGACGTTGAGCCACTGAGCACCGAAAACAGTCGCACCGTAGATCTCGATCAAACCCAGCACGAATCCGCCGACCAGCGCCCCCCGCAGGTTGCCGATGCCACCCAGCACGGCCGCGGTGAATGCCTTGATGCCCAGGATGAAGCCCACGTCGTACCGGGTCTGCTGGATCTTCACCATGAAGAGAAGTCCCGCCACGCCGGCCATCACGCCCCCGATCAGGAACGTCATCGTCACCACCCGATCGATGTTGACGCCCATCAGCGTGGCGGTCTCAGGGTCCTGGGCAACCGCCCGAATGCCGCGGCCGAGGCGGCTCAGGTTCACGAAGCGGTCGAGCGCGACCATCATCACGATCGCTCCAGCGAAGACGACCACCTTGTCAACGCTGATGATCGCCCCCTGCGGGAGAACGATGATCTTGCTGGGCTTTACCAGGTTGTGCACGAAGTGGTCGTTGCGGCCCAACAGCCGGGGCTGCGCGAACAGTTCCTGGAGGAACAACGATGCCCCGATGGCCGAGATCAGCGCGGCCAGACGACTCGCCCCGCGCTTGCGCAGCGGTCGGTACGCGATCCGCTCGAGCAGCACCGCTGCCCCGCCGCTGAAGGCCATGGCAAGGATCAGGCAAACGAGCAGCGTGCCGACGAAGGGAAGACCGGTCCTGACCGGATCGTTGGCGGCCAGGCCCACCACATTGACACCGACGAGCACGCCCACCGTTCCGATCATGAAGACCTCGGAGTGGGCGAAGTTGATGAGGCGGAGGACGCCGTAGACGAGGGTGTAGCCGAGCGCGACCAGCGCATAGATCGCACCGGTCGTGATCCCGTCGATGGTTGACGGCACGAACTGGTGGATCAGGTTGGCAAAATCGATCGCGCCGAGCATCGTCAATCCGGTGAGCCGGGGGTGGGGGCGAGGCAGACCTCGCCCCCACCCATAGGAAAGCCAGATGGGAGTTGGGCGGTCCGACCCCCCCTATGCCGGCCCGACCAGCGTGATCTTGCCACTGACGACCTTGTGCACCAGGATCACCGGAGTGCCTTTGAGCTCGCCGTTCGGCTGGTACGCATAGGTCTTCAGCAGGCCCCTGTACGGGATGGTGCCGACGTAGGTGTTGAGCTCCGGCCGGGTCGTCTTGCCCGCGGCGATGCCGGCCAGGAATTGGTTGGCGGCGTCGTAGGCCTCACCCGAGTAGAGCGCCGGGTTGGTGTTGAACTTGGCCTTGTAGGCATTGACGAAGGCCTGATCCTGGGGAGCGGTCAAGGCGTAGGCCGCGGGTGCCGTGAGCAGCGCTCCGTCGGCCGCCGAGCCGGCGCCCTGGACAAACCCCGCGTCCAGCGAACCGTCGCCCGAGATGAACGTGGCGTTGACCCCCCCGTTCTTGAGCTGGAGGGCCAGCGGCCCGGCTTCCTGGTAATACCCGCCGTAGAAAACGGCGTCAACGCCCGCGGCCTTCACCGCGTTCACCGTGGCCGGGTAGTTGTGGCTCTTGTCGATCGAACCGGGCGACGTGACCGAGACGCCACCGGCCTGGAGCTTCTGGCGCACGATGTCGGCCAGGCCCTTCCCGTACTCGGACGCATCGTCGATGACCGCCGCCTTCTTCACGTGCAGCGTGTTGAGCATGTAGCTGGCGACGGCGGGGCCCTGGGCGTCATCATTGGCAACCGCCCGGTGGAAGATGGTCCAGCCGTTTTGGGCGAGCGTCGGGTTGGTGGCCGACGCGGTGATGATCGGCAGCCCGGCCTGGTTGAAGATGGGGTTCGCCTGCTTCGACTCACCCGAGAACGCGGGGCCGACGATGCCCACCACGTGGCTGTCGTTGATGGCCGTCGTGGCCAGGGCGGGTGCCTGGGCAGGGTCGCCCTGGCTGTCGAATGGCTTGTAACTCACATGGCAGTTGGGATGGGCGGAGTTGAACTGGTCGATGGCCAGCTGCACTCCGTTGGCCTCGTTGATGCCCAGCTGCGGCGAGTTGTTGCCGGTTAAGGCTCCGAAGAATCCGATGGTGATGCCGCTTGGACAACCGCCCCCTGAGCTTGTGCTGGCAGCCTTCTTGCTGCTGCTTCCGCAGCCCACGGCCACCAGACCAGCGATGCCAAGCAGCGCAAATGAAACGAACAAACGGCTCCGATGCCGCATGTTCCACCTCCTGCTCTGTTTGGTTACCGGGACGACCCGGAGAACTCCGGAGCATAGTGAGCCGCGGCCACGCGCGGGGTGACGCCCGACGCAGAGCGTGCTCGACGTAGCATCGGCTGGTGGTCCGTGGGGGTCGGCTGTTGCTGGCCTTTGCCGTGTTGGCGTGGGGCTGCTCGGGCCACAGCTCCTCATCGCGTCCCGCGTCGGCCGGGGCCCCGACGGCCTGGACGCTCATGCCCAACGCCTTCGCGTCCAACGTGACCATCCTGGGCATGACGCCGGGCCAAACGGGCCAAGCGGGCCAAACGGGCCAAGCGGGACAGCCCTGGGTCGCGGTTGGATCCGCCACCGGCCCCGACGGCCAGCCCTCGACTGCCTGCTTCCTCTCGAACGACGCCCGCATCTGGACCGCCTGTGAGCTCGCCCCCGACGATCTCGACGGCATCCATACCCGCCTCCTCTCCGTCGGCCGGCTGGGCTCAACGCTCGTCGCCGGCGGCGTCGCGGTCGGGGCCCTCCACGGAAACCCCAGGCCCACGCTGTGGCGGGGCGAACCCGGGCAACCGCTGGCCGAGCTCAATCTTCCTCGTGAGCTGTTCGGCGGGGAGCGCATCATCAGCTTCAACGGCATGAGCACCGGCCTCCCTGGTGGCTTTGCCGTTGGCACCTGGGATGGCGTCGCCAACCAGGCCGTCGCCCAGGTCTGGCGCACGGCCGACGGCGGGAGCTGGCAGCGCATCGACGGCGTGATGAGCATGACGAGCACGGCCGAGGAGCTTCTGCGGGGGAGCGCGATCGCGGCGGGACCCCGCCGCATCGTGGTGGTTGGCGCCGCCGTTCACCTCCACCGCCTGGCCGATGGTGACGACGGGGCCATCTGGTGGTCGGGCGACGGGAGTCACTGGGTCCGGGCCGATCTGCGCGGGTCCGGTCTCACCGGGCCCGGCGGGCAAGAGCTGCAAGCCGTTACCGCGGCAGCAGATGGTGGGTTTATCGCCGGCGGCTCGGACTCCGGTGCGGCCGCAGTATGGGCTTCACCCGACGGCAGGACCTGGAAGCGAGTCATGCTCCCCGGCGCCGCCGGCCGGCCAGGGCGGGTCACCGCTCTCGCCCCGACGCCAGGACGGGCCTGGGCAGCCGGGATCGTGAACGGAACACCCCGCCTGTGGAGCTCGCCTGACAGACAGGCGTGGACCGGCGAGCCGCTTCCCGGGCGCGAGCCGGCTCGTCACTCCCCGGCGCAGTCCGTCACTCTCGCCGCGGGCGATGGCGTCGCCGTGGTCGTGGTCCAGTCCCGTGACGGTCCGCAGACCTGGGTGGCGTCGGTGTCCCGGGGCTGACCCGGTCGCGCCGGTAGCTCTGTTTGGCGGCCGCGACGACATCGGCTGGCACCGGGTCGAGCCGGCTGAGGTCCGCCAGGAGCCGCCGTTCCCACGTGGCAACCATCACTCAGAAACGAGAGCGGTCACAGCCCCCAGATACATTCGGCCCACGATGCCCTACTACCCCAGCCCTGTCAGAATGCCGTCATGTCACCCGATCGCCGCGCCGTCGTCGTCGGGGTCGCCCAGCTTCGGAAACGTCCTCAGCTCGATGGTCCGTGGGAGCCGGTGGAGCCGGCCGCCATGATGGCCGATGTCATCCGGACCGCCGCCAAGGACGCGGGCGACGCCAGCTTGATCCAGGAAGCCGACCTGCTGGCCTGTACCTATCCGATCGCCTGGAGGTATGAGGATCTTCCCGGCCGGGTGGGAGAGCTGGCCGGCACGACCGGCCCGAGCGCCCCCCACCCCCCGTCCGCTGAGGTGGCGACGCCGGGCGGGAACTCGCCCTGCGAGTTGCTCAACCACGTTGCCGCCCGCATCGTCGACGGTGAGAACCGCATCGTCCTGATGGCAGGCGCGGACGCGGTGTACAGCATCCGGCGCGCTCGCAAGGAAGGAGTCGTTCTCAAGGAGCTATGGACGCCCTACGAGGGCCACCGCGACTTCCTCGCCGGCCAGCGCCCGCTGGTCAATGACCTCGAAGCCCGCCACGGCCTGACCGCCCCCATCCACTGCTACCCGCTGTATGAAAATGCGTTGCGGGCCGAGACGTGCCGCACCATCGGCGAGCACCAGCAATTCCTCTCCGAGCTCATGGCGGCGCACGCGGCGGTGGCCAGGACCAACCCGTACGCCTGGTTTCCCGATGGGTGGTCGGCCGAGGAAATCGGCACCGTCACGGCGGAGAACCGCTGGATCTGCTTCCCGTACCCGAAACGCATGAATGCCATCATGGAGGTCGACCAGGCCGCGGCCCTCGTCGTCATGAGCAACGAGGAGGCCGACCGAAGGGGAATCCGCCCCGAGCAACGAGTCGCCTTCCTGGGCGGAGCCTCGGCCGAGGACGCCTGGACACCGACCGAGCGAGCCAGCTTCAGCAACAGCCCGGCCTACCGGGCTGCCTCATCCGCCGCGCTCGAGCGAGCGTCGGTCTACGCGCCCGAAGTCGACCTGTTCGACCTCTACAGCTGCTTTCCCAGCGCAGTGGAGCTGGCCATGAAGCCACTGTTGCTCACGATCGACGATCCCCGGCCGAGGACGGTGACGGGGGGACTGGCCTACGCGGGCGGACCGGGGAACAACTACTCGATGCACGCCCTCGCCGCCATGGTGGAACGGCTGCGCACGACCAGCGCCAAGGTCGGCTACGTCTCGGCCCTCGGGATGACCGCCACCAAGCACGCGGTGTCCGTGCTTTCGACCGAACCGGCCCGCATAGCGGCGGCGAGTGGCGCCGACAGCCCCCACCTCGAGATCCCCGACAGGGTGAAGCTGGGCCCCACGCTCGTCGCCGAGCCGCCGTCCGGACCCGCCACGGTTGAGACCTACACCGTTGAGTTCGGGCGCGACAACCAGCCGGTCCGCACCATGCTCGTCCTCCGCCTGCCTGATGGCCGCCGCACCGTGGCCAATGGCGAGCTCCGCGACGTACCTCAGCTCACCAGTGAGGAGGGAGTGGGGAAAAGGGGGACGGTTGCGCCGGGGACCGGCGGTGCTCCCAACCAGTTCGTGTTGGGCCGGGCCAGGGCTTGATCGAACTCGAGCTCCGCAATGACGTCTACCGCCGGCCGCTCGCGACCGCGCTCGACCGGCTGGGTCTCCGGGAAGGCTGGCGGTGCGTCGATGTCGGAGCGGGTGGCGGCGATGTCACCGTGGCCCTGGCCCGCATCGTGGGCCGTGACGGCCGGGTCTACGCGGTCGACAGCGATCCCCAGGCCCGTGACGCGGTGGCCCGGGCCGCGGCCGACGCCGCCCAGGCCCAGGTGATCGCGCTGACCCAGGCGGGCGAGGACCTCACCTTGCCCGAGCCAGTGGACCTGGCCTACTGCCGGTTCGTCCTGCTCCACGTCCGCGATCCGGTCGTGGTGTTGAAACGCATGGGCGGCGCAGTGCGGCCGGGCGGATGGGTCGTGGCGCAGGAGCCCATCACCACGGCCGGCCGCATCGACGGGAGGCCATTCTCCCAGCCCGCCGCCCTCCACCCCGACGTGGGCTCGGTGTTGCCTCGCCTGGTTCGAGACGCCGGCCTCGAGCTGGTCGACGCGTGGGCCGAGGCACCGGCGGGCATCGGACCCGGGCCGGTCGCCGATTACCTTGGCGCGGTGACGGAGGTCGATCCGGGCGACGACCCGGTCGTGCTGCCGCCTCTCGTGACGGTGGTCGCCCGCAGGCCGGTCGATCACTAGCCTTCCCGGCATGGTTGCCGACCTCGATGACGCCGCGTCGGCTCTCGGCGCGGCCGACGCTGTTGTCGAGGCCGCGGCCTGTTCAGTCGCCGCCCTCGGCGGGGTCGATCCCAACCAGGTCGTCGCCTACGACCTCGCTCATGCCGCCGCCGCCACGAGCACCGCCCGCGCCGTGCTGGAGTACGGACAGCAGGGCGACACGGAGGCCCGGATCGCGTGCGCCTTTGTGGCCGATGCCGTCTGGGACCTGATGGCCAAGGTGATCGGGCGTGAACAGGGGTGGGGAACGCAACCGGACGCCCTGGCCCCCGCCGCCGGTTTTGTGGCCCGCTACCGCGACCCCGAGTTCCTGGCCGCACTGGCCGGCGAGGAGGGACCACGGCACCTGGACAGCGACTTCGAGCTCGTCCGTGACACGTTCCGCCGCTTCGCCGAGGAACGCATCCGCCCGGTCGCCGAGCACGTCCACCGAACCAACGGCGACATCCCCGAGGACATCATCTCGGGTCTGGCGGGGATGGGTGGATTCGGGCTATCGGTGCCGGAGGAATACGGCGGGTTCGCATCCGGCGGCGAGAGTGACTACCTGGGCATGGTGATCGCGACTGAGGAGCTCTCGCGCGGTTCGCTGGGCGTGGGCGGCTCACTCATCACCCGGCCCGAGATCCTCACCCGCGCCCTGGTAAAGGGCGGCACCGAGGATCAGAAGCAGTACTGGCTTCCCCGCATCGCCACGGGCGAGCTCCAGGTGGCAGTCGCGGTCACCGAGCCCGACTTCGGGTCGGATGTGGCCGGCTTGAAGGTGGCGGCCACCAGCAGCACCGACGGCTGGCACATCAGCGGGGTGAAGACCTGGTGCACCTTCGCGGCGCGCGCCGACATCCTGATGCTGCTGGCCAGGACCGACCCCGATCGGTCGAAGGTCCACCGGGGCTTGAGCCTGTTCGTGGTCCCGAAGCCCCGGGCCGACGGTCACGGGTTCCTCCTCACGCAGCCGGCGGGCGGCAAGCTCGAAGGCCGGCCGATCGACACCATCGGCTACCGCGGCATGCATTCCTACGAGCTGGCGTTCGACGGCTGGGTCGTGCCGGAAGACAACCTGATCGGTGGCGAGCGGGGGCTCGGTCAAGGGTTCTATTACCAGATGGAGGGATTCGAGAACGGCCGGCTCCAGACGGTCGCCCGCGCCCTCGGCCTCATGCAGGCGGCGTATGAAGCGGCGACAGAGTACGCCGCCAACCGCGTCGTGTTCGGAAAACCCATCGCCGACTACCAGCTCACCAGGGCGAAGCTGGGTCGCATGGCGATATTGATTCAAGCCAGCCGTCAGTTCATGTACGTCGTCGCCCGTCTGATGGCCAAGGGCGAAGGGGCGATGGAAGCCTCGATGCTGAAGGCGTACGTGTGCCGAGCCGCCGAGTGGGTTACCCGGGAGGCAATGCAGATACACGGTGGTATGGGCTACGCGGAGGAGTTTCCGGTCAGCCGCTACTTCGTCGACGCCCGGGTCCTCTCGATCTTCGAAGGGGCCGACGAGACCCTTGCGCTCAAGGTGGTGGCGCGCCGGCTGGTCGACCAGGCCAGTTGACGCGCGACCATCACGTCAACGGCTACTCAACGCTGAAGCGGGCCGTCGTCGGCCGGCCGCTGGCCAGCCGCGAGGAGGGAAAGGAGCGCCTTCCCAAGCGCATCGCCCTCGGCGTCTTCTCATCCGACGCGGTCTCGTCCACCGCCTACGGCACAGAGGTCATCCTCACCATCCTGGTGCCGGTCGCCGGCATCGCCGCCATCGGGTACCTGGTGCCCATCTCCCTGCTCGTCATCGGCGTTCTGGTCATCCTGGTCATCAGCTACCGGCAAACGATCTATGCCTATCCGACCGGCGGCGGCTCGTACATCGTCAGCCGGGAAAATCTCGGGACGACGCCGTCACTGGTAGCGGCCGCATCGCTGCTGGTCGACTACACCCTCAACGTGGCCGTCTCCGCGGCCGCGGGGAGCGCCGCCATCTCGTCGGCCGTTCCTTCCTTGCGAGGGCACCCGGTGATCCTCAGCCTCAGCGTGGTCGCCCTCATCATGCTCGTGAACTTACGAGGGCTGCGCGAGGCCGGCCGCATCTTCCTGATCCCGGTCTATACCTACGTGGCAACCCTGACGTTGCTGATCGTTGAGGGCATCATCCGTTCCTACACGGGGAGCCTTCATCGGATACCGGTCAACCAGGCCCAGCTGAACCAGTTCACCCACAACGGTGCGCTCCTCACGGGCGTCAGCCTGTTCGTGCTGGCGAAGGCGTTCTCATCGGGTGCGGTGGCGCTGTCGGGCGTCGAAGCCATTTCCAACGGTGTTCCTGCCTTTCAGCCGCCTGAATCACGCAACGCGTCTATCACCCTGGCCTGGACGGGGCTCTTCCTCGGTGTTCCCTTCCTCGGCCTCGCCGTGCTGGCATCGCGTTTGCACCCGACCATCTCGACGCAGGAGACGCTCCTGTCCATCTTCGGCGATCACGTCTTCGGCCGGAGCAACCCTCTCTACTGGCTGTTGCAGGCATCGACTGCCGCCATCCTGGCCCTTTCGGCCAACACGTCGTTTGCCGACTTCCCCCGGCTGTCGTCCATCGTGGCCCGGGACGGATTTTTGCCCAGACAGCTCGCCCACCGGGGCGACCGGCTGGTCTTCTCGAACGGCATCATCGCCCTTGCCGCGGCCGCATCGGTCCTCCTCATCGTCTTCCGCGGCAAGGTGGCGGCCCTGATCCCGCTGTTCGCGGTGGGGCTGTTCACCGCTTTCACCCTGTCTCAGTTCGGGATGGTACGGCATCACTTGCGGCTGCGGGAAAAGTCGTGGAAGGTCGGCGTAGCCGTCAATTTTGTCGGCGCGGTCGCCACCTCCATCATCCTCGTCGTC
>JBPYFF010000201.1:0-6725 GCA_051984455.1 Acidimicrobiales bacterium
GGGCACGGAGCAACGGTCGCTGACTGGCCAGGGCGACGAGACCCAGGAGCCCGACCGCGCCGACGGCGAGAGCTCCGGCTCGGGCCCGGATCACGCTTTCATCACTGCCCCGATGTTGGCACGGCGGCGAGGTGCGGGGGTCGCCGGCGGTGATCAGTCCCTTCTCAGCTGGCGACCAGCTCCATCAGCTCGACACCTCGCTTGCGCAGACAGTCGAGGCAGCGGGCCCGCGTCGGTCCAATGCTCCCGATCGGCATGTCCAGGGCGGCGGCCACGTCGACGTAGGCCGGTGCGGGATCTGCGGTCAGGAGGCGCAACAGCCGCTGGCACCGGGGGTGCAGGGTGTCGAATGCCTGGCGCAAGAGATCCTGGCGCTCCCTGGCCAGGATGTCGTGATCGATGTCCTCGTCCGCCTCACGGTCAGAGAGCATCGCCTCGGTGTCGGTGGGAATGGTCCGTCCCGAGCGCCGGGATACCTGCCAGGACTCCCTGCGGGCGGTCACGGCCAGCCAGCTGCCGAGGCGCTCAGGGTCGTGGATCGAGCCCAGGCGTTCGACCAGCCGCAGCCAGGTGGTCTGGCTGACCTCGGCCGCATCGCTGCGGCTCAGACCACATCCCCGGCACACCGCCCAGACCATTCCGGCGTACCGCTCAACGATCGCATCCCAGGCCCGGCTGTCCCCGTCGGCTGCTGCTTTGACCAGCTCGGTGGTGGACCGCTGTTCCGACCGCTCTTTGGTGTTTGCAGGCACAGAGGGATCATCCGGGCCCGCGGTCGCAGGTCGGTCGCAGCCCGGTCGCAGCGAGCGGTCGGAGTGAGTAAAGCCGCTGCTGACGTCAGCGGCGGCGTTCCTCCAAATCCGCTCTCACCCTGGCCAGGATCCGGAGCGCGGCATCGAGGTCCCTCGGCGAGGCGTCACCAAGGATGTTGTGGGACCAGCGGCTGTAGCGGGAACGCATGTCCGCGCACGCCCGCCGGCCCTTGAGCGTGAGGCCGACGACCGTGGCCCGCCGGTCCGTCGGCCGGCTCGACCGTTGTACGTAACCGGTCCGGTCCAGGCCATCGACCAGCGCGGTCACGGCTCTGGGGGTGACGCCCAGCGAATTGGCCAGCTCGGTCATGATGAGCGGCCCGGTGTCGTACAGGATCAACATCAGGCGGACCCGGGCCTGGGTCAGCCGGCGTCGCTCAAGGCCTTCGGTGATCAGCCGGTTGAGCAGCGGCGCCATCGCCACCAGCTCGCGCAGAACCTCTGCCCCCCGGTCATCGCTTACCGAGTTCAGCTCTGCTTCGGCCTTCACTGCTGAATACCTTACAACATGGTCTATATTCAGGATCGTGCCTGCTGGGGTCGCCGCCAACGGGTTGGTCAAACGGTTCGGAGATTTCATGGCCCTGGAGGGGGTCGACTTCGTCGTGCCCGAAGGATCCCTCATGGGACTGCTGGGCCCCAACGGTGCCGGCAAGACGACCGCGATCCGCATCGTCACCACCCTCCTGTTGCCCGACGGCGGGTCGGCATCGGTCGCCGGTCACGACGTCGTCAAAGAGCCGCAGGTGGTTCGGGCCATGATCGGCCTTACCGGGCAGTACGCGGCCGTCGATGAGGATTTGACCGGCAGGGAGAACCTCGTCCTCGTTGGCCGGCTCTCGCGAGTGCCCAAGAGAGCTGCATTCGAGCGTGCAGCCAGATTGCTGGACGCTTTTGACCTCAGCAACGCCGCCGACCGGCAGCTGAAGACCTATTCGGGCGGCATGCGCCGGCGGCTTGATCTCGCCGCCTCCTTGATGGTCTCGCCCCCCGTGCTCTTTCTCGATGAACCGACGACGGGCCTCGATCCCCGAAGCCGGTTGGCGTTGTGGGACGTCATCACCGAGCTCAAAGCGGAAGGCACCACGATTGTGCTGACCACTCAGTACCTCGAGGAGGCGGACCAGCTCGCCGATCGGATCAGCGTCATCGACGGAGGACGGATTATCGCGGAAGGCACGGCCGACGAGCTGAAGGCCAAGGTCGGTGGTGACGTGCTCCACCTGACCGTCGCTGACCTCGGCGACACCACTGCCGCCGCAGCTGCGCTGTCGTCGGTGTTCGCGGTACCTGAGTCAGAGGTGGTTGTCGATCACGACGTCGGCACGGTGCAGGTGCCGGTCGAAGGCGGGACGATGGTGCTGATCGACGCCGTTCGGGTTCTCGACGCAAAAGGCATCGAACCAGCTGACCTCGGATTGCGACGGCCCTCGCTCGATGATGTGTTCCTTTCTCTGACTGGCCACATGGCCGAGGAGGCCAGGCCGGAAGCGCCCGAGCCGTCGCGCCACCGGACGGGTTGGGGATGACGACGACCGGGAGGACCAGATGACCGCCATTCAGCTCACGACCCGGCTGGCCAGTGCGGAAGAGCGGGCCGCCCTGCCGCCCGCCCGAGTCATTGCCGACATCGCATTGATCGCGGGCCGCAACCTTCGCAAGGTGCTGCGCAACACCCGGCTGATCGTCTTTTCGACCATTCAACCGTTGATGCAGCTCCTGCTGTTCGCCTACGTGTTCGGTGCGGTGGCGAGTGTCGGCGGGTCGATCTCGTACAAGGACTTCGTCGTGCCGGCCGTCCTGGTGCAGACGATGACGTTCGCGGCCATGAGCTCGGGGGTCGGTATCGCCAACGATCTGCACACCGGGATGATCGACCGCTTCCGCTCCTTGCCGATCGCCCGATCGGCGTTTCTCGTCGGACGCACGACCAGTGACTCTCTTCGGCTGGGCATTCAGGCGATGCTGCTGGTGGTCGCGTCAGTGATCATCGGGTTCCGCTTTCACGCCGGTCCGCTCGGGGCGGTGGGCATGGTCGTCGTGGTCGTGCTCTTCGGCATGGCCCTGACCACGTTTTCTGCCTGGGTCGGGCTGAGTGTGGGGGACCCGGAGACCGTGCAAGCAGCCGTGTTCATCCCGATGCTGCCGCTGATCTTCACATCCTCAGCCTTTGCTCCGATCAGCCGCCTGCCGGGGTGGATGCAACCAGTGGCCAGGGCCAATCCGGTCACTTCCGCCATCGACGCGGCTCGCGGGCTGGCGCTCGGAGACGGCACCCTGTTCAGAGTGAGCCATGTCCATCTCAACACGGCGATCTGGCACTTCGCGCTGTGGTGGGTAGGCATCGTGACGGTCTTTACTGCCCTTGCCGTACGTCGGTATCGACTCGGCTAGCCGATCCCTAACCGGCCCGCAGCAGCCCCACGATGACGATGAGGTGACAGGCGGTCCCCGCCACGACGAACGTGTGCCAGACCTCGTGGTACCCGAAGATGTGCGGGATGGGATCGGGCCGGCGCCGGGCCAGTACCACCGCGCCGAGGGTGTAGACCACGCCGCCGGTCACCAGCAGGGCGATCTCCCCGGGTGTCCCCCGCCGGATCAATTCGGGCGTGCCAATCAGGGCCAACCATCCCATGACGAGGTAGCAGATGAAGCCCACATAAGGGCGTTCCGCGATCCCGAGGAGCGCCAGCGTCAGCCCGACAGCAGCACAGATCCACACCCCGATGAGCAATCCCACGCCGGTCGGGCCTCGGAGCAGCAGCAGGCAGACCGGCGTATAGGACGCCGCGATCATGACGAAGATCGTCCCGTGGTCGAGCCGTTTCATCCACCGTCGAGCCCGAGCCGACCACGCGATCCGGTGATACATGGAGCTGACCCCATACAGCGCTGACACCCCGATGGCGTAGATGACCGCAGCGGTCTTGGCGGTGGCGCCTCGAGCCAGGCTGATGACCACGACCGCCAGGGGAATGGTGCCGATGAACACGACCTGGTGCATCCAGCCCCTGAGGAGGGGCCGGCGAGCTTGAATGCTGGCCACCGCATCGCGCACTGGCGCACGCCCCATCGCGGCCACCGTAGTTCTCCTGAACGGCGCTGTGCAGTCGCCCTGCCCCTTCGATCAACGCACCGTTCGGAAGAAGCTGCGGACATCGCCCACGAAGACGTCGGGCACCTCCATGGCGGCGAAGTGGCCCCCCCGTGGAAGCTCGGCCCAGTGGGTGACTCGATAGCGGCGCTCGACCCAGCGGCGGATTGGCCGGGTCACCTCGCCGGGGTAGGTAGCGATGCCCGTGGGCACGTCGACGTACCGCTGAGGAATGGCGGCACCACCCGCCTGACGCATTTCGTAGTAGAGCCGCGTTGACGAGGTCGCCGTTCCCGTCACCCAGTAGACGGTGATATTGGTGAGCAGCTGATCCTTGGTGAAGGACCGCTCGATCTCTCCTCCGCAATCACTCCACGCCCGGAACTTTTCGACGATCCATGCCGCCAGTCCCGCGGGTGAGTCCTCCAGCGAGTAGCCGAGTGTTTGCGGCTTGGTGCCCTGGATCTCCTGGTACCCGGTGCCGGTACGGCGCCACGCCGACATGGCGGCCAGCGCGCCGGCCTCTTCCGGGCTGAGTTGGCTCGGGTCTTCGTCCTTCGGTCGGGGGACGGCGACGAAGTTCAAGTGTAAGCCGGCGACTCCCGCCGGCTCGAGATCGGCCATGTTGGCGGTGACGATGGAGCCCCAGTCGCCTCCCTGGAGCCCAAAGCGCTGGTAGCCGAGGTCCGCCATCAGCCGGAGGTATGCCTGCGCGATGCGGCGGGGGTGCCATCCCGGCTGGGTCGTCGGTCCGGAAAAGGCATAGCCGGGAAGAGACGGCGCGACGACGTGAAACGCGTCTCCGGCAGATGCGCCATGGCCGGCGGGATCGCACAACGGGCCGATGACGTCGAGGAATTCGACGATGCTGCCGGGCCAGCCGTGTGAGATCAAAAGCGGCAACGCGTCGGATTGAGGTGACCGGGCCAGCACGAAGTGGATGCGTTGACCATCGATTTCGGTGGTGTAGTGCTCGAGCCGGTTCAAACGGGCTTCGTGTACGCGCCAGTCGTACCCGTCGACCCAGTAACGAACCAGCTCCTTCAAATAGGTCAGGTCGGTGCCCTGGACCCAATCGCTCCCCGCGATCTGATTGGGGTACCTGGTTCGATTCAGCCGGTCGCGCACATCAGCAAGGACGTCGTCGCTGACGCCGATGCGGAACGGGGTTATCGGCATGTCGGAGAAACGGTAACCGCGGTCGAGAGGCTCGAGCCGAGCCTCTCGACCTCGATCGGTCAGGCGGAACGAACGTTGGCGGCTTGAAGGCCTTTCGGGCCCTGGTTGACCTCGAATTCGACCTTCTGGCCTTCCTCCAGGTTGCGATACCCAGACCCGACGATCGCGCTGAAGTGCACAAACACGTCAGGTCCGCCGCTGTCCTGGGTGATGAAACCGAAGCCCTTCTCACCGTTGAACCACTTGACGGTGCCACTCGCCATGGGCGATCCCTCCTTTCTTGGCCTGACTCGGCCCCTGGATCAATGGGCCGCAGCCTTTGGCTCTTGCGAGCCGGAGGGAACTTCCCTGCGACATGCTGGTGTTGCGCCCTCGGACCGGAAGCATAACCGGCTCTCACGGGCGCGTCATCGGACTCTCGCGAACGCCTCGAACCGCGGGCCGTTTGCCAGCGCCGCGCTCGGCCGCTAGGTTGCTCGCCCGTTGTGACCTTCGTCGAGACAGTCTCGACGGTGAGAACGAGGACGGCCAGGGCCCGGAGGCGGTTCTACGGGTTGGCAACGGTCGTTCTGTCCGCCGTGATTGTCCTGCCGGCCTTGACACCGCCGGCAGCGGCCGACCCGATCAGCGACGCCCAAAATCAGGAGAGTCGGCTGGTTGCGCAAATCGCCCACATGGGTACGCGGATTCACCAATTGACCCAAACCTACGACGCGGCCAGTCAGCGGGCGGACGTTGCCGCGACCGAAGTGGGGCAGGATCGAACCAAGCTCGAGAGCACCCAGCGTGATGTCGACTCGTCCCGGTCACTTCTGCGGCGACAAGGCGTCGACGCCTACACCTTCAACATCTCGGGAACGGCTGGTTCACACGTCACGACCGGGAATCCGGCCGTCGACCTGTTGGTCCGCCGTGAGTACCTGTCGGTTGCGACCGGCACCGTCGGCGACACGATCGACCGGCTGCGAGTCGACCTCGCTACTCTCCGCTCCTGGGGTGACATCCTGCGGGCGCAGCAAAGCGTCGAGATACGGGCAGCTGAGCAGGCGGCCGCCGCCCGCGGCGCCGCCCTGGCGGAAGCGACCAGAGCCGAGGGCGCACTCGCTCAGGTCAGAGGTCGTTTGAGCACCCTGATCGCCCAGGCCCAGGCGGCGCAGGCCGCTGAGGCGGCTCAGGCGAGAGCCGCGGCGACAGCCGCCGCGGCCCGGCAGGCCGCCGCGGCAGCAGCCCGGGCCCTGGCGGCGCGCGCCTCCACCGCAACGGTCGCTCGTGCCGCACCTGCGGTAACCCAGGGCCTCCCGGTGAGCGGCGGGTTGCTTTCTGCGGTGAGGACGCAGCTGTCCGCCCCTGCTCCACCGCCCCCGCCTCCTCCTGCCCCCCGCCCGCCGGCCGCACCCTCGCCGGCCGCTCCTCCACCCCCGCCTCCTGCTCCGCCGCCACCAGGTGGCGGCGCCGGCGGCGTGTGGGCGGCGTTGCGGCAGTGCGAATCGGGCGGCAATTATGCCGAGAACACCGGCAACGGGTTCTACGGCGCCTATCAGTTCGCGCAGGCGACGTGGACGGGGCTCGGCTACCCCGGGCGACCGGATCTCGAGCCGCCCGCCATGCAGGACGCGGCCGCGCAAAAGCTGCAGGCC
>JBPYFF010000202.1:0-6698 GCA_051984455.1 Acidimicrobiales bacterium
CCCGGCGAGTGAGCTGGGCGGGCTCGCCCTGCTGGAGTACCTGGGAGCCCGCTGGTACAGGCGAGCGGCGGCGTCGGTCAAAGGGACGCCTATTGGGAGCTTCACCGCTGCGGCCGAGATGGGAGAGCGATTCAGTGATGCCCGCCGCTTTCTCAATGTGGTAACCGACCGCTATCTGTTCCCGCTGCGGGACCGCTGGTTCGGGCCTCGATAGCCCGTCACCGCTTTTCAGTTGGGATGCCCTCGCCGGGCGCGTTCATGACCGCCGCCGTCGCGACGGCGGCTCAGGCGGTCGTAGGCCCTCAGCGTGTTGGGGTGCAATCCGGAGAAGTCACCGCCCAGCTCCAGGACGACGTCCATCTCGTCCATGATCCGCTCGATCTCCAGGCTTTCACCCAATGCGTCGGCCGCTTGCATCAACCGCACCCAGAGCCGCTCGGCCAGTGGATCTGCCGTCAGACCCTGACGGGCGGCCCACCGAGCATCGAGCGGCCGACCTTCTTCCAGGTACATTGCAGCCGCCACGTCTGCCGCGTCGGCGACTTCCGCCTCGATGTGCCAGCCGTGACCCTCCGTGTGTATCCAGCCGTAGGTGCGGCCCGACACCGCCCCCTCGAACGGCCGTCCCCGAACCAGTTCCAGCGCCTGGCGAAGGGGATCGACCTCGCCGCTGCCCCTCGCTTGGTGACTGAGGGCACAGAACATGGCCCAATCCGAACCGACGTCCGGGCCGAGTTGATAGCGCTTCTCACGGCCCTGGCCCTGGGCGGGCAGGAGACGAGCAGGGCCGCCGACGGCCGTGCGGGCCACAGACACAGTCGAGTCGCGGGTCGCGGCCGCCACGACCCGGCCGCGGTCGGAAGGCCACAGGGCCTCGTCCAGTTCCGCTTCTCCCACGCCGCTCGGGTGCATGGCGAGATACACGACGAGCTCCCGTGACTTGGCCCGCCGGAACTCGCCCGCTGCCTCGACCTCGACGGTGCCAAGGACCCGGACGAAAACAGCCGTTGGCCGTACCGGGAGGAACTCTTCACGGCCCTCGGCGCTCAGCTCGATCGCATCGTACGGCTCGTCAGCCAGCGTGGCGCCCCCCTCGTCGCGGGCGACGTCCAGCAAGCGGCCGATGTCTTCGAGGTCCGCCGCGCTCAGGATCGTCGGCTGTACCGCCAGCCGGATCGGATCCACCGGCATGGGGTCGGCATCTGCGTCGATAACCCAGCGGGCTGGCGCCTCGCCAAGGGGAATCACGGCAGCAATCGTGCTTCCCTGACCGGTGACATCGGCGAGCGTTCTCAGCTCTTCCCGGCTCGCGGGACGAGCGCACAGCAGGATCGTCGGAGCAAGTCCCTTTCGTTGATCCGGGTGAGCCCGGCCCATCATCTCCGCGATGGCGAGCAGTTCCGCGGCCACCTCGTTGATGGAGGACACGGCGCGGATGTGCTCGAGCGCGGCCAGTTCCTTTCCGAACCCGACGACGATGACGTTTGAAGCCTGTCCCCACGGAACTCCCGCCAGGCTGGTGGCGATGGCTCGAACGACACCTGCCGCCCTCACGGGATCACCCGATACTCCGAGGACCCGGGCGGCTTCCAGGTTGATCAGCACCTCTGCGTCCCCACCCGCCGCCTGGCCCAATGGCACCAGCGCAGGCAGCGGAGTTGAGGCGCCCGGATCGCTCTCAGCGCGTGCGAGCTCCGCTTCCGTTCGCCACCGAAAGCCTTCCGATGAAAGAGTCCAGCCGGCCGGGGGTGAAGCCGGCCGCTCGATGAGAATCTCAACGAAGGCAGGGTCGGCGACCACACCCAGGACGTCGGGTGGGACACGTCCCGCTCGACTCAGATCTCCGGCCAGCGTGGCGAGGGCATGATCAACCGCGTCGAGCAGGTCCGGTCGCTCGCCCTGCCGAAGGGCTCCTTCGACCGCGGCGAGGTGACGTCCGGGAAGGCGGATGCGGCGGCCCGCGGGACGGTGTCGGGATTGGCGGCGTCGTAGCCGGCCGACGATGACCAGGACTGCGGCGGACAGCAGGCCGGCCTCGGCAAGGGTGGCCGGCAGGGATTGACCGCCGTGAGGACGGCTGTTCACGGCGAAGATCGCAGGCGGGGCGGAGCCGTTACCGCCCTGAGGGCGGGGCGGCGTTGCCGGTGCCGGGATGGTGGGACGGGAGGGGAGCGGCGGGATCGGCGACGGGGGCGATGGGGGCGCAGGACCAGCGGCCGGCCCAGGGATCGGCTCCGGCGGCGACGGTACCGCGGGACCAGTGGCCGGCAGGGGCGGACGCGGCGTCGCCACGACGCGTTCAGCCGGCGGCGCCGGCGACAATGGGGCAGCCCCTGATCTGGCAGGGAAAGATTCGAGAGGTGGTGAAGGACGCGAGACCGCCGGTGAAGCCGGAATCTCGGCATCGGCCGGCAGGAGCAGGACTTCTCCCGCGAATATCGTCCTCGCGCCCGGTTGATGTGCGTGGACGAGGGACCGGCCGTGTTCGTCCCTGATCTCCCGCCACCTGGTCCCGTCACCGAGATGCCGTTCGGCGATGCGCCAGGGTGAGTCGTATCGCTGAACGACGTATCTGACACCTTCCTGCTCAGCTGGAGTTGCTGGCCTCATTTCCCTTGCCCGATGTGCGACCACGAGCATCGGCTCGGGCAGGGGTGGCAAGGGCGCACCTGGACCGCTCCGGGCCATCCCTCGTGGCGACACCAGGAGCATGGAGGTGAGCACCAGGGTCCTGGCCAGCCCCTGGAGCCCCGGCACTCGAAGGCTCGGCCGACCCTCGACCGCTTGCCCGCGGAACCCGGGCATATGCCGAATCAGTTCCGTTACGACCGCCAGCACAAACAGGGCCCACAGGAGCCAGCAGAACAGGCTTGCCGCCTGCAGCAGGGCCGAATCAGTGACTGGGCCGCGGAGGCCTGAGAGGAAGCCATGTCCGCCGGAAGCAATGCTGGCCGGCCCGCCGCCGAGGGCGATCAGGGCCGTAGGTACCCCGACCAGTACGACAATCAGTCCAAGCAGGCTGGCTAACCCTCGGCCAATGTCGCCCCGATGGCGCATCACGGTCCCTCAGCGGTTTGTATGCCTCGCTCGATGTGCGCGGTACCCCTCCCTGTAACTGTTCGGGCCGTCAGACCGCCGATCCCGAGGATGAGCATCGGGTGCGAGAACGACACCGTGACCACGACGACGTCACCGTTCACCGCGGCGACGCCCCGATGTCCGGTTGGCGCAAGGAAGTTGTCGACAGCGGCCTGAGCCCGGACGGGATCAAGCGTCAGGCTTCCGGTGCTTCGGGCGGGGGTCGCAATGGCCTGAGCAGCCGCCCGAGCCGCTCCCTCGGCTTCGTCGATGGCTTCTCGCCGGGCGGCCAGGAGGTAGCCGCCATCCAGCACCAGACCGGTGAATAAAAGCAATGCCGCGGTGATCGAAACGACCAGCGCGGTAACCATGCCGGCATCGTCCCGTTGTTTCATCCGCTACTCCGGAAGGCGTCCACGACTGCCACCGACCTCGCCTGGAACGTCTTCTCGCCGCCCAGCCGCAGGCCGAGCAGGTCGCCCAGTTCGACCGTGCACGTCACGTCGGCCACGACCTCACCGCCGGGGCGCAGATCGCGGGCATCTATCTGGACGCTCGGCGCGTGGCACGACATATGGCTGTCTGCCAGGCTCGCCAGGCCGCGCTCGACCCCGTTGGTCGAAGCTGCCTGCGGCGTTAGCCACGTCGAGGCCTCCCGGGCAGCATCGCGCGCCGCTTCGTTGACTTGATTCCTCGCCAGCGAGAACCGCCCGGCCGCAACGGCAAACAAGATCATCAGCACGAGGACGGGCGCGATCAACACCAACTCCACTGTCGCGGAACCTCGATCGGTCACCGGGCGAGTCGTCCTCGAAAGCGCTCGGTCGGACTTTCTGCAACGGCGTGGACAGGCAGGTGCAAGAAAGGGACAAGTTCGATGCAAGTTCCCCGGACCTCGACCCGGGTCATCTCCGCGGTGCGCTCGGCGAGCACGTGGCGTCCTTGCAAGATCGACCGGCCGGTCTGGTCCAAAAGCTGGTTCGCTTCCATGGCTCCGTCCGACGCTGTCGCGCCCTCAACTCGGGCGGCCCGGGTACCGTCCTGCGCCGCGGCCGTCGCCAGATCGCTGGCGTGGTACCAGAGGGCAAACTGGATGATGAGCATCAGCAGCAAGAGCAAGACGGGAAAGACCAAGACGGCCTCGAGCGTGGACACACCGGCCTCGCCGCTGGATGCTCTTTTTCTCCTCAACTGGTCGGAATGCTTTTGGCCTTGCCGATGACCTTGGCGACGATGATGGCGCCCGCCGCGATTGCCAGGCCGGCAAAGATGGCGATGAGGATGACGGTCTCGGTCGTCATGCCTCGTTGGTCGGCCCGGTCCGTCTCCCAGCGGGCACGAAACCAGGCGATCATCGGTAGGACCAGCATGAAAATGCCTCCTCGGGAACGGGCCGGGTCGATGGTCGGAGTCACGCTCAGATGCCTTCCAGCACCCGGGCGATAGCGGGGAAGCCGATGAAAACGATGAACCCGCAGAGCAGCAGGATGACCGGGAGGGACATGCGCTCACTGGCGGCCTGGGCGGCTTCTTCCACGTCGGCCAGGCTCTTGGACCGCAGCGCTCGGGCCTTGGCAGCCAGGCTTGTCCTGACCTTGGCACCGCTGTCACCCGCCAGCGTGACCGAGGCAGCGAGCTCTCGCAGGTCCGGGATGGCAAGCTCCTCGGCCAGACGGTCGAGGCCGGTCCAGGGCGTTTCGCCCATGATCTTGGCCCGATAGAGCGCCCGGCGGATCTCGGCGAAGGCCCACCCCTGGCCCGCTCCCGCCGCCGTGTCCAGTGCGCCCTCGACCCCCCGACCGGCGGCCAGGTTCACCGCAACCAAATCGAGAAAAGCACCAAGGGCGTGGTTGAAATCGTGTCGCCGCCGCTTGGCCTCACTGTGCAGGACCACATTGGGGAGAACGACCCCGGCGAGGGCGAGGCCGGCAAGCAACGCCAGCGGCATCACCAGCGGAGGGTGGATTCCTCCGATGCTCAGGACGGCTGCAAGCGCGGGCGCGATCAGGGCGCTCTCGAACCCCACCATCAGGCAACGGGCCAGGTGAGACTCACGGCTGCGACCGAGCAGCCGCAGGTCGGCGCCGACCGAGCCGGTGATCAAGCGGTCGATCCCGAGCGCACGGGCGAGTGACACCAGGGCGCGATGGGTCTCTTCAGGGGCAGACGCGACGATGGTGGCCGGGCGGTTGAGCCGTTCCAGGGCGGCGGCCAGGTCGGGCCGAGCAGGCGTCAGGCTCCTCGCCAGGACCAGCACGCCTGTCCCGAGGACGGCGCCGGCCAGAAGCATCAGGACCACGACGACTCCTCGCCCCGATGTCCCACGACGAAACGCTCGGGGGCGGCGTAACGGGCCATGGCGGCCAGCCACCACAACCCACCGGCGAAGCACGCGACGACAGCCAGGAGGACTCCCTGTCCGGCCGCTGTGTCGAACGGCGAGAGGTAGTTGCGGTTGAGCACGACGAGAAGCAGTGCCATGCAGATGGTGACGGCGGTGATGATGCGGACCGACGTGCGGGTCCTCGCCCGGGAGGCCTCGATCTTGAGCCGCATGGTCGCGTTGTCCCGCGCCGCGCCCGCCAGGGATCCGAGAAGGTCGCTCAGATCCTGAGCCTCGCCGCTGGCGGCCAGGGTCAGTGCCGAGACGACCAGGTCGGCGGTCGGGTCGGCCAGATCGTCGGCCAGCCGGGAGAGAGCTGGAGCCAGGCGTTCCCTTTCCAGCCGGCTGATAAGGGCCCGGATCTGCGGGGCGATCGGCTCCGGGGCGAGGGGTGCGGTCGTCACGATGGCCTGCTCCAGGCCGGCTGCGGCCGCCATCGTGTCCCGGAGCATCTCGGTCCATGACGCGATCGCGGCCGTGCGGTCAACTTCGACGCCGCGCTGGCCCCGTCCCGCGAACAGATCGCTGGCAAAAAAGCCGAGTGCGGCGCCACCGATCACCGCGATCGGCCAGCGGGTTAAAAGGCCGATGATCAAGCCCGCGACGGCGGCGCGGGCCAGCCTGGCAGGCAGATCGGCAAAGCGCGGCCAGATCCTGCGCATCCGGCGCCAGGGGTCGTCCTGGGGCGGCCTCGGACGGAGTCCCCAGACGACCAGGGCAAGGCCCGCACCGATCCCGGCGCCTAGCAGCAGCGGCAGGAAGCTCATCGGAACGGCCTTGCCAGCCAGGTCGGGTCAAAGCCATGATCGCCCAGGGCCTCACGGGTTCGCTCGGAGAGCACCGTCCCGGTTGGTACTGCCCGTCCGTCGTGATCGGGAGCGAACAACTCATTGGTAATGACGCCCGTCTCGGAGGCGCCCGTGACCTCGCGGACGGATGAAATGACTCGATTGCCCGTCCGGTCGCGCCTGAGGAACAGGGTGAAATGGATCGCGTCGCTCGCCAGAGCGAAAGCGTGGCGGAACTCGAGCCGTTCGGGCGCCTGGGCCGCCAGCAAGGCGATCTTGTTGAAGACCTCGGCCGAACTGTTGGCGTGAAGGGTGCACATCGAGCCCGCCGCTCCGGAGTTCATGGCGTTGAGCATCGGCACGATCTCGTCGCCCAGCACTTCGCCCACGATGACCCGGTTGGCACTCATCCTCATCGCCCAGCGGACGAGATCGGCACAGCTGATCCG
>JBPYFF010000203.1:0-2960 GCA_051984455.1 Acidimicrobiales bacterium
CTCCCGGCTATCCCAATCAATGACGTGGGGCCGGAGGTCCTCGCCGAGCGGTTCGCCAATGTCGGCGCCCAAGCCGTCAAGGCCCTCCAAGGACGGGGTGCGGCCATTATCGCCAACCACGGCCTGGTGGCCGTGGGACCCGACCCTGCCACGGCCTTGCACATCACGGCTCTGGTGGAGCGAAGCGCCCGGGTCGGCGCGGCCGTATTCAGCTGTCGGAATGCAGGCGACGCAGGGCCGGGCGGTACGGGCGAGTGGCGATACCGGCATCGGTGATGATGGCCGTGACCAGCCGTGCCGGTGTGACATCAAACGCGGGATTGCTGATGGCCACCCCGAACGGCACCAGCCGGCGGTCGCCGATGACGGCGACCTCGTCGCCGGCCCGCTCCTCGACCGGGATGTCCGCCCCCGAGCGACACTGAAGATCGACAGTGGAGAGGGGAGCCGCCACGTAGAACGGTATCCGGTGGTGGCGGGCCAGCACGGCGAGGGAGTACGTGCCGATCTTGTTGGCCACATCCCCGTTGGCGGCGATCCGGTCGGCTCCGACCACGACACAGTCGACGTCGCCTCGCGCCATCACCGACCCCGCGGCCCCATCTACCAGAACGGTGGCTGGAATCCCGAGTTGGGCCAGCTCCCAGGCCGTGAGTCGGCTGCCCTGCATAACCGGGCGGGTCTCGTCGACCCACACGGTGGGATCCTTGCCCGACTCGTGTGCGGCTCGGATCACGCCCAGGGCCGTGCCGTAATCGGCGCATGCCAACGAACCAGCGTTGCAGTGCGTGAGCACCCGGCAGCCGGGGGGGAGCAACTCGGCCCCCAACCGGCCCAGCGTCCGGTTGCGTCTCGAGTCCTCGGCCGCGATCGCTATCGCCTCCTGCAAGGGCTCGTCGGCCCCCAGGGCCCGCTCGACGCCCCACCGGAGGTTCACCGCAGTCGGCCGCGTGGCAATCAGACGGCGGGCGGCGGCCTGCTCGTCCTCGCCCCGATGGACCGCCAGGGCCACGCCCATCGCACCCGCCACGCCCAGGGCCGGCGCACCTCGAATCGCCAACGAGCGAATGGCGTCACACAGCTCCTCCACGCTCGAGGCTTCGACAAACGCCAGTGTCTCGGGCAGCAGGCGCTGATCGAGGAGCCTGACAGTCCCGTCCTGCCACTCGATGGTGGGTGGCAGCGGGGCCGATCCGGGGCCGACGGGGTTGTCCGATGTCCCAGCCATGGGTGGCATTCTGCCCGCAAATCTCCCGACGGCTCCGAAGGGGGCCGAGGGGGGTTGTCAGCTCGCGGGCTGCCACGGTTTGACCCAGCCGTCGGAGGGCCATCCCTCGGCGGCTGCCATCAGCGGGCCGCCCTGTGCGCCGTCGTGCGCTTCCCGGAGTATGTCGGCGTGGCCGGCATGGCGGGCGGTCTCCTCGATGAGGTGGAGCAGGATCCACCGGACGGTGCATCCCTCCGGATCGGGATACCAGGGAGCCTCGGGGAGCGGCACCCGCCGCCCGAGATTGTCAATGCCGGCAACAACGGCGTCGGTTCGCGCCGCGGCGTCTCGATACTGCTGGAGCACGCCGGCGAGCGTCTCGTCATCTCCTAACGCGAAGCTCGCCATGTACTCCTGGAAGGCCATGTCCTCGTCGACCGGTCGACCCTCGATGTGATCCGTCCAGTTGCGCTCTCCGTAGAGGAGATGCTTGACCAGCCCGCCCAGGCTGAGCTCGCTGGCCGTGGGCCGCCGGCGGGCCTGATCCTCGGGCAAGCCGTATACGGCATTTCGAACCGCCTCGCGTTGATGCTCAAGGAAACTGAGCAGGCCTTCGCGTTCATCTTCGATCAGGGGTGCGTTCATCGGCATGTTGATGAGTGTGCATCACAAAACAGGCCAGGGCATGACCACTTTTCGGAAGCCAATTGAGCCATTTGATCGGGCCAACGATTTCGGGGTTCCCCGGGCTCGCGCTACGCCGCCCGCAGGGTCGGGCGTGCACCTGGCGGCAGTATCGTTTGGGACGGAGGTCGCCATGGACGTCAGCGGGGCGAACGGCCGCTGGGGCGAGATGCTGTCTCGCTGGGCCATTCCGGACGAGATCATGTCCGCGGCCCCGGAACCGCCCTACTTCTTTGATCCCAACGTGTTCGCGGTGGCTGCGGACGAGGCGGTCGCCCGTGCCGACGACACTCCCTCTGACACCGCCGCCAGGGACGCCCTGCCGGCTGGCGGGACGGTGCTCGACGTGGGTTGCGGCGCCGGCGCCGCCAGCCTTCGCCTGGCTCCCGGGCGTCTGGTGGGAGTTGATTCCAGTGCCCCGCTGCTCGATCTGTTTGTCGCACGCGCCTGCCGCCTTGGTATCGACACCTCGACGGTGTTGGGCACCTGGCCGGAAGCGGCCGACCAGGCGCCCGCTGCCGACGTGGTCGTCTGTCACCACGTGTTCTACAACGTGGCGGATCTCGGCGCCTTCGCGACCGCCTTGAACGGACATGCCCGCCGACGGGTCGTGATCGAGCTCACCGCGGATCACCCCATGGCGTTCACCGCGCCCTACTGGAAGGCTCTCTACGGGCTCGAACGACCGGACCGTCCCGTGGCCGCTGATGCGGTGGCCGCGCTCGAGGAACTCGGCTACAGCCTTCATCGACACCAGTGGTCACGCCGATATCAGATGACCGGAGAGTCGGGGAATCGGCCGGTGGAGAGCCTCGCCCGCCGGCTTTGCCTCCCGGCTTCCCGTCACGATGAACTTCGCCGGCTGCTGGCGGAGACTCCACCCGTGATGACTCGCGACGTGGTGACGCTGTGGTGGAATCCGACGAATGATATTCACTGAATAATACCGAAATATCATCATCCGCGGCCGGAAACGGCGCCTCCCGAACAAATCTGTGGGAAACCTGAGAGTGCCCAAAGCGGCGGGTTCAACGGGGCTACGGTGACCAAAGTTGCGGTAAGCGTGCCC
>JBPYFF010000204.1:0-4150 GCA_051984455.1 Acidimicrobiales bacterium
ATCTGGACCAGGAGAATTCGCGTCGCGCTTCGTGCGGGTCTTCAGCTGATGCGGAGGCGCGACGCAATGAGGCTCGAGGGCACGGTCATCGGTCACCACCTCTCATCAATCAGCTCAGGCCACCCCGGTGGGTGGCCGTCCCAGCTAAACGAGAGTGAGCGCCTGCCTCAAACGATTTTCCGGGGTCAAAACGCCGGTCAGTCGACGAGAATGTCGCCATGCTCGACCATCTCTCAATCCAGTGCGCCGACGTCTCGTCAAGTGCCGCCTTCTACGACCGGGTGCTCGCTCCGCTGGGCGGAGGGCGGGTGATGGACTTCCGGCAGGTCATCGGTTTCGGCATCCCGCCAAAACCGGACTTCTCGGTCGGGCCTCGAACCACCGGAAAGGGCTTCCCGGAGTCGCACATCGCGTTCAGTGCACCCGACGAGGCCGCGGTCAGGGCGTCCTTTGATGCCGCTAAGGACGCCGGCGCGGAAGTGTTGCACGAGCCCCGGCTCTGGCCCGAGTACCACGCCAACTACTACGGGGCCTTCGTGCGAGATCCCGACGGCAACAACGTCGAGGCCGTCTGCCATCAGGCCGAGGCCGAGTCCGGGACCACGGCCGGGGCCAAGGCCGGTCCCGGCTGAACACGTTGACGCCCGCGCCGGCTGTCGACGTTGATGTCGGATTTCCGCCAGTATTGAACGCCTTTTTCCAGTTAACTGTCGGGAGTGTTCGAGGATTTTGATCGCTGCTGCCGGGCGGTGCAGTCGAAGGACGCCCGTTTCGACGGCTGGTTCGTGACCGCGGTGGCCACGACCGGCATCTACTGCCGGCCGAGCTGCCCGGTGCGCCCACCGCAGGCCAAGAACATGCGGTTCTATCCGACCGCCGCTGCTGCCCAGCAGGCGGGATTCCGGGCCTGCAAGCGGTGCCGCCCCGACGCGACGCCGGGCTCGCCGGAGTGGAACAGCCGGACCGACATGGTGGCTCGAGCCATGCGCCTGATTGGTGATGGTGTCGTCGACCGTGACGGCGTCCCCGGCCTGGCCAGCCGGCTCGGATACAGCGTGCGGCAGCTGGAGCGGCATCTCTTGTCAGAGGTCGGCGCTGGACCGCTTGCGCTCGCCAGGGCCCAGCGGGCGCAGACCGCTCGGCTGCTCATCGAAACGACCACGCTCTCCTTCGCCGACGTCGCCTTCGGAGCAGGCTTTTCCAGCATCCGGCAGTTCAACGACACGGTCCGCTCGGTGTTCGCGTTGTCACCCCGAGAGTTGCGCCAAAGAGCCCATAGCGCAAGGGGCGCGGTCGCGCCCGGCGGGCTCTCGCTGCGCCTGCCATTTCGCACTCCCTTCTGCCCTGACAATCTCTTCGGGCATCTCGTGGCAACCTCGATCCCGGGGTGCGAAGAGCACCAGCGGGGCACCTATCGCCGGACCCTGCGGCTGCCCAACGGCCATGGCATCGTCGCCCTCACGCCCCGTCCCGACCATGTGGGCTGTCAGCTCAGAGTCGACGACCTGCGCGACGTCCCGACCGCGATCGCACGGTGCCGGCGGCTGCTCGACCTGGACGCCGATCCCGAGGCAGTGACCGACGTCCTGGCGTCCGATCCCTGCCTGGAAGGGGCGGTCAACAAAGCACCCGGCCGCCGTGTGCCACGGACGGTCGACGAGGCCGAGTTCGCATTGCGGGCGGTGATCGGGCAACAGGTATCGACTGCCGCGGCGAGAACGCATGCCGCGACCCTCGTCCGCCGGTACGGCACCTCAATCACCGATCCGGATGGCGGACTGACCCACGTCTTTCCTCCCGCCGAAGTGCTGGCCGGGGTCGATCCAACCGATCAGTTGAGCATCGCCCTGCCGGATGCCCGCAGGCAATGCCTCGTCCGGCTGGTCCGTGCCCTCGCCGACGGCACCGTCGAGCTCGGCGTGGGCACCGACTGGGACCGGGCCCGTCACCAGCTGGCTCAGCTGCCCGGGATCGGGCCGTGGACGGTCGAGACGATCGCCATGCGGGCACTGGGTGATCCCGACGCCTTTCCGGCCGCCGACATGGGGGTGCGCCGGGCCGCCGCCCAGCTGGGCCTGGGTGCTGCACCGGCCGCCTTGCTCGCCCATGCCGAGCGCTGGCGACCGTGGCGGGCCTACAGCGTGCAGTACCTGTGGTCGACCCAGGACCATCCCATCAACGACTGGAAGCCGGAGGAAGAGACATGACTGCCACCCAATCCCGCGTCATCGAAAGCCCGATCGGTCCGCTGACGCTGTACGGGGACGGCGAAGGCCAAGTGCTAACCGGGCTCAGCATGCAGGACCAGCGTCACGCCCCTGTGCTGGACGCGGACGTGACTCCCGACGAGGGCGCCTTCCCCGATGTCGTCGAGCAGCTGACCGCATACTTCGCCGGTGACTTGACCCGGTTCGACGTCAACCTTCGACTCAATGGCACCGGCTTCCAGCGGCGGGTCTGGTCGGCCCTTCAGGAGATTCCCTACGGCGAGACGAGGTCGTACGGTGAGCTGGCCAAGCAGATCGGCGAGCCAGCCGCCTTCCGGGCCGTCGGACTGGCCAACGGGCGCAACCCGGTCGCCATCATCGTCCCCTGCCACCGGGTGATCGGGTCATCTGGCGCACTCGTCGGCTACGGAGGAGGGCTCGATCGCAAACGCCTGCTGCTCGATCTCGAACGTGGCCACGCCGAGCCGCACCTCGACGGGTTGGCCCTCTTCTCGTGACGCTTGTCTAAACGAGGTGTGGGTAAGCGCGCACGGAACGCGCCCTGCCCGTCCGTCCTGAAGCGTTCCCGCGCCACACCCCCTACGCTTCCCGCATGGACGAATTTCCGACCGCGCTCGGCCTGGCCGAGTTGATCAGGACCAAGCAGGTCAGTCCGGTCGAGGTGATGGAGGACTGCCTCGCCCACATCGACAAGTTCAACCCGTTGCTCAACGCCGTGACGTGGCGGAACGACGACGAAGCCCGCCAGCGTGCCCGTGAGGCCACTGACGCGATTGCCAAGACCGACCGGCTCCCCCCGTTTCTTGGCGTCCCGCTGCCCATCAAAGATCTGACCGCTGCGGCCGGCCAGCCCCTCACCTACGGGTCCTTCGGCGCCTCCGACGAACCAGAGCCCGAGGACGAACTGGTGGTAGCTGCCTTCCGCCAGGGCGGCTTCATCCTCACCGGGCGAACCAACACGCCCGAACTGGGGACGGTCACCGCGACGGAGAACGACCGCTACGGCATCGCCCACAACCCCTGGAACACCGACCACACTCCGGGCGGCTCGAGCGGCGGCGCCGCGGCCGCGGTGGCAAGCGGCATGTTCGGTATCGCCCACGGAAACGACGGCGGCGGGTCCCTCCGCATCCCGGCGTCGTGCTGCGGGCTCGTGGGGCTGAAGGTCAGCCGCGGTCGTGTTCCCACGCTGATTGAGGGCTGGGAGGGTGCCTCGGTCGAGGGCGTCCTCACCCATACCGTCGCCGACACCGCGGCTCTCCTCGACCTCATCTCGGGGCCTGATCCCCTCTCCTGGTACAACGCGCCGGCCCCCACCCGCCCGTTCCGGAAGGAGCTCGGAGCTGACCCGGGAAGCCTCCGGATCGGCCTGGTTGACAGCGCACCGCTCGGCCTGCCTCTTGCCGACTCCTGCCGCGACGCCGTCCGGGCCGCGGGCTCGCTGCTGGAGGGGCTGGGCCATTCGGTCGAAACGGCCAGCCTCGACTTTGAGTTCGACGCTCTCGCTCCCTTCATCTCCATGATCGACGGGAGCTACACCCAGACGATCGACGACTGGGAAAAGTGCGAGCCTCACAACCGGGCCGGTCACCAGCGCGGGCTCGACGCCAACTCGCTCGACTACGTGCGGGCCGTCGGAGCACTCCAGCTCTGGAGCCGAGACTTCGTGGCTCAGTGGGGCCGCGATTTCGACGTCCTCGTGTCGCCCACCATGTCGATCGAGCCGCCGCCGGCCGGCAACGTGTTGCATGACGTCAAGGCGGACCCGGACAACCCGTCCGCGAGCGTGTTTGCCATGGCGGTCTTCACCGCCCCCTTCAACATCAGTGGCCTGCCAGCGATCTCCCTCCCGCTGCATCAGGCGTCCTCGGGACTACCGGTCGGTGTCCAGTTCGTCGAGCGGCCATTCAACGACGCCGGCC
>JBPYFF010000205.1:0-3562 GCA_051984455.1 Acidimicrobiales bacterium
GCCGATTCCGGAGGGATCGAGGTCGAACGGGAGGGAGGCGTCGATCGGAGACCGGTCGAGACTGACCACCCGCCTCATCCCGACCGGAGTGGCATTGACGAGCAGGTCGGCCGCGGCGATCACGTCCACGGCCGGCTCGGTGGCGGGTCTCCCTGCGGGCCCCGCCAGTGCCGCCGTCTCCTCGGCCATCTCCCGCCGCCGGCCGACCACAACCACCTGAGCCGCCCCCGCGTCTCCGAGGGCAAGGGCCAGGGCCCGGGCCGCCCCGCCCGCACCCAGGATGACGCATTGGCGACCGGCCGGGTCCCATCCCTCGTCTTTCCTGACGGCAGCGAGGAAGCCCTCACCATCGGTGCTCTCCCCGAGCAACTCGCCTCCCTGACGCAGGATGGTGTTGAGCGACTCGAGCCGGGTGGCAATCGGGCTCAGCCGGTCGACCGCCCCGACCGCTTCCGCCTTGTGGGGCATGGTCACCGACAAGCCCTCGATGCCGAGCGCCCGCATGCCCGCCAGCGCGGCCCCGACCGAGCCGGTCGGTACCCGGAACGCCAGGTACACCCAGTCAAGACCGGTGGCCGCGAACGCGGCGTTGTGCAACGCGGGCGACAACGAGTGCCGCACCGGGTCTCCGATGATGCCCGCCACCCTGGTCGCGGGACCGATTCGCCGGCCGGCCGGTCCGATCAGAGCAGTCCTCTGGCCCGGGCCTCGGCCTCGAGCTTGGCGAAGTCGGATGCCGTGGTGGCGAAGGCGTGCTTGCCGCTCGGGTCGATGAGGACGTAGTAGAAGTACGGCGTGGTCGGCGGTGACGCCGCTGCCTGGAGGGAAGGGACCCCCGGTGAGGCGATCGGCGTGGGCGGCAGGCCGGTGTACTTGTAGGTGTTGTACGGCGTGTCGGCGTTCAAGTCGATCTGGTGGGGGTCGGTGACGTGCTCGCCGTACATCAGGGTGGCGTTGACCTGCAGCGCCGTGCCCTTGTTCAGCCGGTTGTAGATCACGCTGGCGATGGGCCCGCGGTCTTCGTCCAGCTTGGCCTCCCGCTCGACCATGGATGCCACGATCACGACCTGGTATGGCTGCAGGCGCAGGGTCGCAGCCGCCTGAGTGAGGCCGAGCGTGTCCGCCTGCTGGTCGAAGGCGTCGACCATGCGCTGGACGATGCTGACTTCGTCCTCGGTCGGCCGCACCTCATAGGTGGCAGGAAAGAGCAGCCCCTCCAGGTTGTTGGAGCCAGGCGGCTGGTACGGCGAGTGCACCGCGCCGTCGGTCGCGGCCGCCAGGAACTTGGCCGCGCTCCGCCCCGGCAGGGTGCCAACCCGGGCCGCGATCTCGGCCAGCGTGAACCCCTCGGGGATGGTGAATCGCTGCAGTATCACCGGCGGGCCTTTCTCCAGCGCGGCGATGACGTCGTCGTACTTCGAGTTCTTGTTCAGGCGGTAGGCGCCCGGCAACAGCGGTCCGGCACCCTTCAGCTTCACGTAGAACCGGAAGATGGTCGGGCTGTGGATGACACCGGCATGACCGAGCACCGACGCAACGTGCTCGGTCGAAGAGTCGGCGGGGATGGAGACGGCGACGGCGGGGCCGGGCCGGCCACCAGGATTGATCTGGCGCCGAACCCAGAACACGCCGACGGTGCCGACGACCAGCAAGACCGCCACCATGATGACCAGCCAGGTCAGCCAGGTGGGCCGCCCGTGCCGGACCCGGAATGACTCGACCGGTCCGGCGCCGGCGAAGTGCCGTCCGTAGCCTTCGCCCGCCTCGCCCGCCTCGTCCAACTGTTCATCGGCGTTGAGGCCGGGGGGGTCGTCGTCGACCGCTTCTCTCACCTTCCCTGCCTGCGGTCCAGCCATGACTGCAGGATCACCGCGGCCGCCTCCTGGTCGACCAGCCGGCGGGCCTGCGCCGACCGGGCTCCTCCGGCGCGGAGAGCGCGGGCGGCGGTGACGGTCGTGAATCGCTCGTCGATGACCTCGACGGGCACGCCCAGCATGGTTCGCAACTGTTCCACCTCTTGTCGCACCCCCCGGGCCGCGGGCCCCAATGAGCCATCCAGTGATCGTGGCAGTCCGACGACGGCGGCGACCGCTTCCTCGTCTCCGGCGAGCGCGGCCAGCGCACGATGATCGGCGCCCACATCACCAGACCGGGCCACGACCGTCAAGCCGGCAGCCATTCTCTGGCCCGCGTCCGAGATGGCGATACCGATCCGGCGAGCCCCGAGGTCGATTCCGAGCACCCTGCCCTGACGGGGCACCAGGAGCACGACGCCTTCGCTCAAGACTCCAATCCGAGCTTGGCTCGAACGCTCGCCAGCGCCTCGTCCAGGCGGCCGGGATCGTTGCCGCCGGCCGCGGCCAGATCGGCGTTGCGGCCGCCCCCGCCACCGACGATGCGGGCGGCGTCGGCGATGAGATCCGACGCGACCAGATCCGTTCCCTCCGCCACGGCCGCGACGAGGGCTGCCTTGCCCGCGGCCGGGCTGCCCCCTAGCACCACCACCCGCACGCCGGGCTCGGCCCTGACGTTGGTCGCCAGTTCCTGTAGCTGCTTCTGGTCCATGCCGTCGCGACGGGCGACGACCGCGCCGCCATCAGCGGAGGCGGCCGCGGCCAGCTGACGGGCCTGGTCCCGGACGGCTGCCTGACGCATCGCCCTGAGCTCGTCCTGAGCGGAGCGGAGGTCGGCCAGCCGCCGTTCGATGGCCGCGTTCAGCTCGTCCGGTTGGGCTCTGAGCAGCTCGGCCGCCCGACCGATCACCTCCTCGTCATGGCGCAACCGATCCAGCGTCGCCGTACCCGTCGTCGCAAAGATTCGCCTGAGATTGGCGCCAATGGAGCCCTCTGAGGTGATCTTGAGCGGGCCGATCTGCCCGAGGGCGGCCACGTGGGTGCCGCCGCACAGCTCAGTCGAGCGGTTGCCGGCCCGAATGACGCGGACGACATCGCCGTACTTCTCCCCGAAGAAGGCGATGGCGCCCATTCGGTCGGCGTCCGCTCTCGGCACCGACACCGCCTCGACCGGGTCATCGGCGAGGATGCGTTCGTTGGCCAGGTCCTCGACCCGTTCGACCTCCTCGGACGTCATCGGACCGTAGTGGCTGAAGTCGAACCGAAGCCGGTCGGGCGCGACCAGGGAGCCGGCCTGCTTTACGTGAGGACCGAGCACCTCTCGTAGAGCCCAATGGAGCAGGTGGGTGCCGGTGTGGTTGCGGCGGATCGCGTCCCGGCGGTCGACATCGATGGCTGCAGTCGCGACCTGACCGCGGGAGATGGACCCGTCGAGCACGACCGCCAGGTGACGGTGCAGTCCCGGGACGGCCGCCGTCGTGTCGAGCACGTTGGCCAGACCGGTGGCCGTGCGGATGGTGCCGGTATCGCCGACTTGGCCTCCACCCTCGGCGTAGAACGGCGTGCGGTCCAGGAAGATCTCGACGTGGTCCAGCTCGCTCTCGCTCTCGCCGGCGACCGGCAGGACAGCGAGCACCCGTGCCGTGGACTCAGTCTCGCTGTAACCGACGAAGTCGGTCGGCCCGAACTCCTCGATCAGCTCGCGGTAC
>JBPYFF010000206.1:0-2100 GCA_051984455.1 Acidimicrobiales bacterium
AGGGCGGTAGTGATGAGGCCAACTCCTTCCGCAATCGCACTGCGGTCCCAGCGGGACCGGTCCTGCTCGGACAAAGGAACGAGCATGCCCCTGGCATCCATACGGGCATCCCGGTGGGCGTCAGTCAGCAACATGAGCGCCAGTAGCCCGGTCACCTCGCCGTCGTCGGGGAGCAGCCGGTGCAGCTCGCGGCTTAGCCGGATCGCTTCGGTCGTCAGTTCCGCCCTCATCAGGTCGGGGCCACTGGATGCCGTATAGCCCTCATTGAACATGAGGTAGAGGGCATGCAAGACAGCCTGAATCCGCTGCTCTCGGTCAGGCACCGCAGGGAGCTCGAATCGAGCGCCCGCGGCCCTGATGCGCTGTTTGGCCCGGCTGATGCGTTGGGCCATCGTGGCCTCAGGAACGAGGAACGCTTGAGCGATTTGCCTGGTGCTCAGACCCCCCACGGCGCGCAGCGTTAACGCGATCTGCGATGGCGGCGACAACGCGGGATGGCAACAAAGGAAGAACAGCTTCAAGGTGTCGTCTCTGGCCGCCGGCATCGCCGGCCCTTCCTCCGAGCGGAGAACGTCAGTGGCCTGGCGATCGTGGCCGGCCGCGACGGTTGCCTCCCGTTCGCGGCGGGCCGTCTCACTGCGGACGATGTCGGCAAAGCGACGGGCGCCTACCGTCACCAGCCAGGCCAGAGCGTCGTCGGGCATGCCGTGTTCCCGCCATTGCATCGCCGCGGCCAGGAGCGCCTCCTGCGAGGCGTCTTCACACGCCTCGAACTGTCCGTAGCGCCGGACGAGGAGGGCGAGGACGGTTGGCGCCAGCCGGCGGAGGGCTTCTTCGACGGGCCCGTCGTCGGTCGTCACATCTCCGTCCCCGCTTCTTCCATGATCGGCCGGACCTCCATGGCGCCACCGAAGCGAACGTCCGGCCATCGCCGGGCGATCTCTGTGGCCCGCTCGAGGTTGTCGCAGTCGACGGCGACATAACCGCTGAACTGTTCCTTGCTCTCGATGAAGGGACCGTCGGTGACGGCAGGCTGACCGTTTCGCAGCCCGATCGTTCTGGTCAGGGATGCGTCCGCCAGCGCCTGGCCTCCGACCAGTTCTCCCGACTCTGTGAGCTCCTTCATCAGAGCGTCGACCTCACCAAAGAGGGTCGCGCGCTCGGCATCGGACAACTCCGCCACGAATCCGGGCCGGTTGTAGATCAGCAGCATGTACTTCACGGCGTTTCTCCTCTGCTCGGGACTCGCCCCCACCGGGCCAGTCCGGGGAGGAGTCGGAGCGGACGCGGGATTCTCGACACCCGTCAAGATTTTCGCGCCGCCATGTCGAAAACCCCACCTCGACTCCGACTACCAATGACGAAAAGGAGGCACGATGGCCAGACTGCGGGTACACAATTTCTCCCTGTCCCTCGATGGCTATGGCGCCGGTCCGGAGCAGATTCTCGACGATCCCATCGGTATCGGCGGCCGGCGGCTCCATGACTGGCTGTTCGCAACCCGGTTTTTTGGAGAAACGTTCAGAGGCGGCGGAAGTGAGGAAGGTGTTGACGACGGCTACGCCCGCCAGGGGGACGACGGCATCGGTGCGACGATCATGGGTCGCAACATGTTCGGCCCGATTCGGGGACCGTGGGGCGAAAAGGACGAGGAGCGCTGGACCGGGTGGTGGGGGTCCGAGCCGCCCTTCCATCACCCGGTCTTTGTGTTGACGCATTACGCCAGGGAACCGATTCCGATGGCGGGCGGCACCACCTTCTACTTCGTGACCGGCGGGATACACGAGGCGCTCGATCGTGCCATGCAATCCGCTGGGGGCGGCGACGTGCGATTGGGCGGGGGAGTGGCGACGATTCAGCAGTTCCTCCGCGCCCGCTTGATCGACGAGCTCCACCTCGCCATGGTTCCGGTGTTGCTCGGGCGGGGTGAACGGCTGTTCGCCAACGTCGATGCGGCCGTCGCGGGTGACTTTGGCCCGCCGACCTGGCAGTGCTCACCGGCCGTCGTCCACGTCCGCCTGTCGCGAGGAACCACGAACGTTCACCCGGCTCACGCCGCTCACTTGGCGATAGCCGACGATCGCGGCGGAGAGAACATCC
>JBPYFF010000207.1:0-6663 GCA_051984455.1 Acidimicrobiales bacterium
CTCGAACGGGGGCTGCTGACCGAACAAGAGGTCGATCGCGCCCTCGACGTGGAGGCCATGACCAGAGGCGGCATCCTCAAGTAGCCGCAAGGAAGCCGCAAGGAAGCAGCAAGGCAGCTGCAAGGCAGCTGCAAGGCAGCCGTATGCAGCCGGCGACTCAACCGGAGAGGTGGTGGCGCAGGGCGGAAAGGCGCTCGTCCCATCGCGCCCCGACAATCCTCAGCCAGGCAACCGCATCCTCAATGGCGTCCGGAGCCACCTGATACCGCACCTCCCGTCCGGCCCGGTGAGACCTGACCAGCCCCGCATCGCTGAGGGCGGCGAGGTGCTTGACCACCGCCTGCCGTGATACCGGAAACCCGGTTGCCAGCTGAGATGCGCTCATCGGTCCGTCCTCGGCCAGCCGGTCGAGCACCGTCCGCCGGGTGGGATCTGCCAGCGCGGCGAACACCGCCTCGACCTCGGGGCGGTCGGACACGTCCGGGCTCAGGCGCAGACGGAGACCCGCGCTGCCACCGCGACGAACAAGGCCAGCATCCGGAAGTCCCACGGGCACAGCCAGGCACCGGCGGCGGCGCTCGCGGTCCCTCGCGGTGTCCTTGAACTGGCGAGGCTCGCTCCGGGGGTGAGTGGCTGCTCGGTCACGGTGAGCCGGGTCCCATCGGGGACGTCCTCGAGGGTGTAGGTGACCTCGCTGGCCGGCTCGATCTCATGTTCCGTCTCGTCTTCGGGCCACCAGCGGTACCGGAGCGACTCGGCCGGGGTGACCGCTTCCACGACCCCGGCTCTCACCCTCTGCTCCTCGAGCGAGGAAAAGCGGGCCCGCCCCCCCGGCCGCAATTCCCACTCGACGTCGGCACCAAACCACGTCTTCACCCGCGTGGGGTCGGTGAGGGCGTTCCAGACGTCCTCTCGGGAAGCGGGCAAGGTTACCTGTCGCTCCAGCACGGCACACTCCTTCCGGCCTTCCAGGATTCCTGCAACCTCATAGTTGCACATCTGGGCGGGTTTGGTTAATGTGCAACCCAAAGGTTGCAGATTGCCTTCTCAGGGCAGCTAGGAAAGGAAAGCGATGTCTTACCTCGTCCCGACCGTCATCGAGCCGTCGCCTCGGGGCGAGCGGGCCTACGACATCTACTCCCGGTTGCTGAAGGACCGGATCGTGATGCTCTCCTCGGCCATCGACGACAACGTCGCCAGCTTGCTGACTGCCCAGCTGTTGCACCTCGAAGCTGAGGACCCGGCCAAGGACGTCTGCCTCTACGTGAACAGCCCCGGCGGTTCGGTGACGAGCATGTTCGCCATCTACGACACCATGCAGTACATCCGACCCGACGTCGCCACCGTGTGCCTGGGGATGGCTGCCTCCGCCGCGGCGGTGATCCTCGCCGGCGGCGCTCCTGGCAAACGGGCGGCCCTTCCGAACGCCAGGGTGTTGATCCACCAGCCTCACGGGGGCGCCCAGGGACAATCGGTCGACATCGAGATCCAGGCCCGAGAAATGGCCTATCTGCGCAGGCGAGTGGACGAGGTGCTTGCCGCCCACACCGGCCAGCCGGTGGAGAGGATCGCCCGCGACACCGACAGGGACTACATCCTGGGCGCCGCCGAGGCGGTGAGCTACGGGCTGGTCGACGAAGTCTTCACCCGGCGAGGGGAACAGGAACTGGCTCGTCTCGTCGGCGCGGGGGCTGCCGCTCAGTGATGACAGCTGACAGCTGGCAGCTGGCGGCGGAGGGCTGACAGCTGGCAGCTGGCAGCTGCCGGCTAGCCGAGCGCGGGCGACCCGTCGAACGGGCCGGGATCTCGCGGCGCGGGGATCGTGGGTGGCGCCCAGCTGACCGTCCTGGCCAGCTGATCGGTGAGGGCCCTCCATTCGGCCGGATGCCATCCCTCCGCGGCCCCGACCACGGCGCCATGCATGCCCACGTGCACCAGGGCGGGGAGACGCTCCAATCCGAACTCCTTGACTGCCACCCGTTCGGGGTCGGCAAACGTCATGATCCGGCTCGCCCAGGGCCCGAGGAACTGCCGGCACTCGTCCTCGGTGCCGGTGACCAACCAGGCGATCCGGCAGTCGGCCTGCTCGAAGTTCTGCAGGATGCGGGCCGCGGTCGGCAGGATCCACGCGCTCTCGTGAGTGAAGGGATCGAGGGCGACGAAAAGAAGATGAAACGTCGTCAGCAATTGCCCGATGGTTCGCGCCTTGCCCTGCAAGGGAGTAAGCAGCAGATCAGGCGACGGGTCGCGGGCCACGGCGGCAGAAGGTATCGCAGCACGCTATCCGGTCACGAACCTCCCACAGGGGCTACGTTCAGACCATGGGCGTCGACAGCAACTTCTACAACTTCGTGCTTCTCCTTCATATCGCGTGCGCGATCCTCGGCTTCGGGGCCACTGCATTCAACGGGCTCTACCTGGATCGGGCTCGCCGCCAGGCTGGGCGTGAAGGGGCCGCGCTCCTCGAAGCCAACCGCGACGCCAGCCGCGTGGCGGAGTTCTTTGTCTACGCCGTCTTTGTGCTCGGAATCGTGCTGGTCGCGTCGAGCAAGAGTGAGTGGAAGTTCAGTCAGGGCTGGCTGTCGGCCGCCATCCTGCTCTACCTGATCGACATCGGGGTGCTGCACGGCTTCGTTCGCCGCACCCAGAAGCGGTACGACGAGGTCGCAGCCGAGCTGGCCGAGACGACAAGGCCCATGGCGTCGACGGGCGACCAGCCCCCGCAGGTCGCTGTGCTCGAGCGACTCGAGCAGCGTCTCCAGTTCGGCTGGGGCATCTACAACGTGCTGTTTCTGATCATCATCTACCTGATGGTCTTCAAGCCGGGGAGGTGAACGGACCGTCCTAGAATTACCCGCGCAGTAACGTCGGCTCGATGCACCCGATCGAGCGCCTTCGGTACGTCGCTCGGGCGTCAGGTGTTGATCCCGCCATCCTGGCGCGCGAGACCGCGGGCGCGCTGGCCGCCGTCGTGCGGGTCGAGCCGGCGGGCCTGGTCCCGGCGTGCCGGCGGTTGATCGAGCGGCACCTCGCGACCGGCCCGGTGTGGTGGCTGGCAGCGAGGGTCCTGACCGCGGCTGACCCGATCGACGCTGCATGGGCGGCCGCGGCGGAGATCGAGGACGACACGACCGGCGCGGCGCTGGCGAGGGCGCTGCCCGACGAGGCCACTGTCACGATCGTCGGCTGGCCCGACACGGCAGCGGGGGCGCTGCGCCGGCGCGGCGATCTCGAAGTGCTGATCGGCGATGCCATGGGAGAGGGTGCGGCCCTCTGCCGCCGGCTGGCGGATAGCGGGATCACGGCGGCGGTGATTCCCGACGCCGGCCTGGCGGCGGCAGCGGTCGTCTCGGACATGGCACTGATCGAGGCCATGGCGGCCGGACCGACCGGTGTGCTGGCGACGAGCGGCTCGCACGCGGTGGCGGCGGTAGCCGCTCACGCCGGCCTCCCCGTGTGGGCCGTCGCGCCCGTGGGCAGGATCCTGCCCGATCGGTTGTGGGCGGCGCTGCTGCGGCGGCTCGACGATGGCCAGGAGGAGCCGTGGAATCGAGCTGTCGAGTTGGTGCCGGCTTCCCTGTTCACCGAGCTCGTCGGGCCGGACGGGCCGACCCCAACTCCGGATGGCCTGGGTCGGGCTACCTGCCCGGTCGCGCCGGAACTGCTCCGGCCCGCCGGTTGACGGCGGCTTGACGGTCTTGACGCTACGGTGGCGGCTTCCGTGACGCCGCACGCGACCATCGTCGACGACTACCTCGAGCTCGGGCTTGCGCTCGGCCGGCACATCGACGGACTGGTCGACGCGTATTACGGTCCCCCGGAGCTGGCGGCGCGGGTGACGGCCGAACCGGTGCAGTCTCCGGCCGCGCTGGCCGAGCGAGCCCGGCGGTTGCTGGCCGAGCTGGAATCCGATCGGGAGCTGGAGCCCCGGCGGCGCCGCTACCTGGACGCGCAGGTGCGGGGCCTGCGGACCACCGCAACCAGACTGGCGGGAGAGGTGATCGGCTACGTCGACGAAGTCGAGGCCTGCTACGGCGTCAGGCCGAAACTGGTCCCGGAAGACGAACTGGCCGGCGCCCACCGGCGGCTGGATGAGGCGATGCCTGGTTCCGGCCCGCTCAGGGAGCGGTACATCGAGTGGCGGGAGTCGCAGGTCGTCCCGGTCGACAAGCTGCGAGCGGCCGTGTCGTCACTGGCCGAGGACCTGCAGGAACGAACCGGGCAGCGCTGGGGCCTGCCGGACGGTGAGCACGTCGACTTTGATCTCGTGAGCGAACAGCCCTGGTCGGGCTTCAACTATTACCTCGGGGGGCTCCGCAGCCGGGTGGTGATCAATACCGACCTTCCGGTGCTCTCGACAACGCTCGGACGGATGGTCGCCCACGAGGCGTACCCGGGGCACCACACGGAACACTGCCGCAAGGAAGCGGGCCTGGTTCGCCGCCGCCACTGGCAAGAGGAGACCATCTTCCTTGTCGGCACACCACAATGCCTGCTGGCGGAAGGACTCGCCGACCTCGGCCTCGAGGTGGCCGTCGGACCGAACCCCGAGCCGATGGTCGCCTCGCACCTTCGACCACTTGGCATCCGCTACGACGCCGATCTGATCGCGGCGCTCGCCCGCGCCGGTGAAGCCCTGGGGGCGGTGCGCGGCAACGCTGCCCTGTTGTTACACGACCACGGCATGCGGGCCGACGACGTGGTCGACTACCTCGCCCGCTGGGGTCTTCAGTCGCGTGCCAGGGCGGAGAAAGGCCTCGAATTTCTGGCCGATCCCACCTGGCGGGCCTACATCTTCTGTTACGTCGAGGGCCTCCCCTTGTGCCGCCGATTCGTCAACGGGGACCCGGCTCGCTTCGAGCGGCTCATCTCCGAACAGTTGATCCCGGCTGACCTGGCTGCCGTCTGAGCGCGGGCCATACCATCGCGCCCATGTCCGAACGCACGCGGAACCTGCCTCGCCGCTCCTGTCTTTCTGTGCCCGGTTCGAGTGAGAAGATGCACGCCAAGGCGCCAACCCTGCCGGCCGACATGGTCTTCCTCGACCTGGAGGACGCCACCGCGCCGCTCGAGAAGGAAGCGGCCAGGGCGAAGGTCGTCGACGCGGTCAAGAACCAGGACTGGGGCGAGAAGGTCCTCTGCGTTCGAGTCAACGCCTGGGACACGAAGTGGACCTACGGCGATGTGATCGAGGTCGTCGGCCGAGCGGGCGATCGGCTTGAGGAAGTGATGCTGCCCAAGGTTCAAACCGCGGCCGAAGTGGTCGCCCTCGATCTGCTCCTGTCCCAGGTCGAGATCAACGCCGGGCTCCCCGCCTTCCACGTCGGCATCGAAGCTCAAATCGAAACGGCCCGTGGCCTGATCAATGTCGAGGAGATCTGTGCCGCGTCGCCGCGGCTTGAGACGGTCATCCTTGGCCCGGTCGACTTCTCGGCGTCGATCGAGATGCCGTCGCTGTCGGGCGGCCTGCTCATTCCGGAATATCCGGGCGACTACTTCCACTACGTCTTCATGAAGATCCTGATGGCCGGCAGGGCCAACGGCCTGCAGGTCATCGACGGCCCCTATGTCAAGGTTCGCGACCCGGAGGGGTTCCGGGAGTTCTCGAGGCGGGCCCAGATCCTGGGCTTCGACGGGAAGTGGGCCCTTCACCCCGACCAGGTCACAATCCTCAACGAGCTGTTCTCTCCCACTCAGGAACAGTTCGAGCGCGCCTGGGCCATCCTCGACGCCTACAAGGACGCGACTGAAGGCGAGCGCAAAGGGGCCGTCATGTTCGGCGACGAGATGATCGACGAGGCGTCCCGCAAGGTCGCCGTCAAGGTGGTCGGCCGGGGAGAGCGGGCCGGTCTTCGACGCTGATTCGACGCTGATCTCACTGCTGATCTCGCTCATTCCGGGGAGAGAAGTCGACCGCCGGCGGACCACAACTCTCCCCAGAGTGTTTTGGGGAGAGTTGTTGCGCCCGCCACGGCCTCTACTCGAGTTGCGTCGGCACCGAGATCACGACGGTGTTGCGCCGGAACAGCAAACGTGCCTTCAGCAACAGGGCGCTCTGGTTGTGCAAGATCTGTTCCCACCAGCGGCGCACGACGAACTCCGGGATCACGACCGTGATGACGTCGTCAGCACGCTCGGCGTCCACTGAGTCGAGGAAGTCGAGGACCGGCCGGGTCAGGTCCCGATAGGGTGATTCGAGGATTTCGAGGGGGACGCCGAACCCGTGCCGGTCCCATTCCTGCTTCAGCTTGTCGACGTGGCTGTCCTCCAGCTGGACAGTGAGCGCGACCAGCCGATCGGGGTGAAGGGCCTTGGCGTAGGCGAGGGCGTTGAACATGCCCCGGGTGAGGTCACTGACCAGCACGACGACGGTGTTGTGGACGACCGGCAGTGGCGCGTCGGCGCCAACGGCCAGTCGCCGCGCCACGCCTGAGTAGTGCTTCTTGATGCTCATGAACAGGAAGACCACCGTCGGGATGACGACCGCAGGGATCCATGCTCCCTCGGTGAACTTCGAGACGAGCACGACGACGAGGATGATGGAGGTGGCGACGGCGCCGACAGAATTGACGGCAACGCCGACCTTCCACGACTTTTCCCGCAGCCGCAGGTGGTGCCGTACCATTCCGAACTGAGACAGGGTGAAAGCGGTGAACAGCCCCA
>JBPYFF010000208.1:0-3217 GCA_051984455.1 Acidimicrobiales bacterium
GCCTGCACGATCGACAGGCCCAATCCGAATCCGCCCGCCGCGGTGCCGGTAGCGGTGCGGTCGGCTCCTTCACGGCGGAACGGCTCGAGCAAACGGGGCAGGACCTCGGGATCAAGGGTGCGCCCGCTGTTGCTGACATCGACAAGGACGTGGCCTTCCTTCATGCTGGTCCGGACCTCGAGCCAGCCACCGGTCGGGAGGTTGTGGCGGATGCCGTTCTCGACCAGGTTGCCGACGAGGCGCTCCAGGAGGGCAGGATCGCCCGACGTGGTCGCGGGCTGGAGGTCGGTCCTTAGCTCGACGCCTCTCGTGACCGCCTCGGCCCGGGCGCGCTCCACCACCTGGCCGGCGAGTGCGGCCAGATCAACCGGAAGCCAGCGCTCGACGCCCCGCTCGGAACGAGCCAGCACCAGGAGGCTGTCGATCAGCCGCTCGCTGTCTTCGCTGTTGGCCCGCAGCTCCTCCAGGATGGTTCGAAGTTCGTTGGCACTCGCCCGGCGGTTGGCCAGGGCCTCGTCGATGAGGACGCGCTCGGTCGCGAGCGGCGTCCGCAGCTCATGAGAGGCGTTGGCGACGAACCGCCGCTGGCTGGTGAAGGCCCGATCGAGGCGGGCCAGCATGGCATCGAAGGTGTCGGCCAGCTCCTTCAGTTCGTCGTCCGGCCCTTCCAGCCCGATGCGCTCGTGGAGCGTCTCCTGCGACAGCTGCCTCGCCGTGTCCGTGATGCGGTGAACGGGCCGCAACACCCGGCCCGCCACCAGCCAGCCGAGGCCGAGCGACACGAGGGCCATCAGTCCGAGGGCGATTCCCGACTCGATCTGGAGCGTGTGGAGCGTGTGGTCCTGGGCTTTTACCGCCAGCTGTTTGAGGGCGCCCACTCTGGCCACGTCCCCGGGAACCGGAGCTGGCTTGGGCAAGTACGTGGGCCCGGTGACGGCGACGCCGGGCGGCGGCGCTTTGACCGACACCCTTCCCGAACAGCCGGCGGGGACCACCGGCCGGTTCGTGGTCGATGACGACGATTGTGTCTGGAACAGACCGAGGTTGGGCGTCTTGCCTCCGCACACGATGCCGAACGCGGTGCTCGACTTGCGCTCCTGATGCCTGACCAACACGTAGTTGAGCGAAAGAAGGCCGGCCCCGGCCACCACGAAGAGCCCGCTGTAGGTCAGCGTGAGCCGGAGGCGAACACTGGGACGGATCCTCATGCCGTCAGGACGGGAGCGGGACGACGCGATAACCGGCCCCGACCACCGTTTCGATCACCGGGGGATCGCCGAGTTTGCGGCGAAGATTCGCGATGGTGACGCGCACGGTGTTGGTGAACGGATCGGCATGGGCATCCCACACCCGCTCGAGAAGGTCCTCGGCGCTGATGACGCCGCCGGCCGCCGACAGCAACACTTCCAGGACGCCGAACTCCTTGTTGGTGAGGTTGAGCGGTGTGTCGCTCCTCGTGGCTTCCCGCCGGTAGGGATCGACGGTGACGCCGTTGACGGTGAGCACGGGAGGAAGCGCCCGGGCGGCCCGGCGGCCCAGGGCGCGGATGCGGGCGACAAGCTCGGACAGCGCGAACGGCTTGGGCAGGTAGTCGTCGGCGCCGAGCGCCAAACCGTCGACCCGCTCATCGACCGCGCTGGCCGCCGTCAGCATCAGGATTCGCGTTTCTCCGCCGGCCAGTGCCTCGCAGACCTTGTCGCCGTGCACCCCGGGCAGGTCGCGGTCGAGGACCACCACTTCGTAGGCGTTCTGGGCGGCCAGGTCCAGGGCGGTCGAGCCGTCATAGGCCACGTCCACGGCCATGCCTTCCCGGCGAAGGCTGCGGGCGATTGAATCGGCCATCAGCCGTACATCTTCGACCACCAGCAACCGCATCCGTGTCTCCTCGGGGCGCCACCGTACCCGCCAGCCGGTCCATGGTGGCATCCGGGAGTTAATCGGGGGATAAAACCGGCCGCCGCCGCCACCTGCCCTTACGACCTGACCTCGCCCATCCGAACGGGCAAAGGATGAGCGAGGTTCAGGCGTCTCACTCCAACGGCCCGAAGGGGCGGAACGGTCCGTCGGAGCCCCGAGAAATAAGACGTTGAAAGGCCCCCACAGCCAACCCCCGCAGGAAGGCCCACACTGCTACTCGCAACTGATCGCTACTGATCGCCTGTCGCCGCGCTGTTTGGGCCGCAAAAGATGGTAATCCAAACGGCTGACGCGGTCCACCCGGTTTGACATCGAGAGGTGTTCGAGTAAGGGAAGGTGGTCGCCTACTGGCGATACCGGCCCGACCTCGACGCTGTCGAGGGCGACGCCGCCACCCAGTGCGACGGCCGCCGGGTCTATCTATCCAGGGGCTGGGCTGGCACTGCGATGCCCCGGCCGAGGACTGCCAGGTCGACCTCTATGGCCTACCTCGTCCCCGATCACCGGTCGGTGGTGGACCGGAGACGAGGTAGGCATCCCGCCCCGACGGGTGGGGGCACTACCCGTCGGAGCCCCCGAGACCGCTCGTTCTGAGGTACCCGGTCGAGGATTTCTCAAACCTGTTCGGTGATTCCGGTTCGCGGGCGGACTAGCGCCACGCGGGCCCATGCACCACGGGAGGCAGCGCCTTAGCGATCGTCATCGCTCGCAGGGCATAGCCGGCCGGGGTGTAGTGGACACCGTCGGGCAGGAACATCTCGGGGTGCTTGCTGATGACCGACGCCCAATCAAGCACGGTCACGTTTGAGTGCCGCGAGGCCACAAAGTTGAGCACCTCGTTCTTGGCCGTGTCGTCGAAGGTGAGTGAGTAGTAGTTGACCCAGATGATGCGTTCGGTTTTCGGAAACGTGTCGATCATGCCCTCGATCCACCACATCAACTGCGGCAGGGGCTCGGTGTCGTTCGCGCCGAGGGCGACGACCGCCACCGGCGGCATCGGCCCGGCTGCGACTTCCGCCTGAGTCCAGGGCAGTGCCTGCGGGATGGTGACGCCCGGGTAGGCCTTCACCTGCAGCTCACGGCCGGAGATGTCGAACAGATACTGCAAGTAGGGCGCGGTGCGCCAGGTCAGGCTGTCGCCGGTCAGATACACCGACCCGTCGTACGCCAGCAGCAACGGATTGGCGCGCCGAGGCGGCTGAGCCGGCGAAGGTCCGGGCCCGGTGACGACCATGACCACTCCCACCATGAGGGCTGCAATGAATCGCTTCACGCCCTATCAGATGCCCCTGGCCGGTCG
>JBPYFF010000209.1:0-2912 GCA_051984455.1 Acidimicrobiales bacterium
ACGCCAAGGCCCTCATGCGGGGTCTGTCGGTGCTCGGCGTGGATTTTTCCCACCTCGATCTCGACACCGCGATCGCGGCCTACCTCGTCGACCCGGCCGGCGATCAGTATCTGCTGGAGGAGCTGGCCCTGCGCTACTGCGGGCTCGAGTTGCGAGCGCCCGGCGCCGTTCCGTCTGGTCAGCTCGATCTGACCGGCGCGGCAACAGACCTCGGCGAGGAGGCCGGCCGGCGGACGGCGGCGGTGGCCCGGTTGAGCGAGCCGCTGAGCGCGGCGCTCTCGGCGCGGGGGCTCTCCCGCCTTTACGACGAGATCGAGCGGCCCTTGGTGCGGGTGCTGGCTCGCATGGAGGAAGCCGGCGTCCGGGTCGACGAGGACTACCTGCGGACCATCACCAAGCACCTGACCGAAGAGGCCCGCCGGCTCGAGACGGAGATCCAGGAGCTGGCCGGCGAGCCCTTCGTCGTCAACTCGACCAAGCAGCTGCGCGACATCTTGTTCGGCAAGCTCGGGCTGGCGCCGCAGAAGCGAACCAAGACCGGCTACTCGACCGACGCCCAGTCACTGGAGAAGCTGCGAGGTCAGCACCCCATCGTCGAGTCGCTCTTGCGCTACCGGGAGGTCGAGAAGCTGCGATCGACCTACGGCGACTCGTTGCTGGCCGAGGTGGCTCCCGACGGGCGCATTCGCGCGACGTTCAATCAGACGGTGGCCCGCACCGGTCGACTGTCCTCCGACCAGCCCAACCTGCACAACATCCCGATCCGCAGCGACGAGGGACGGCAATTTCGGCGGGCGTTCATTCCCGCCGAGGGCTGCCGGTTCCTGGTGGCCGACTACAACCAGATCGAGCTGCGTGTCATCGCCCATCTGGCCCAGGATCCCGGCCTGATCGAGGCGTTCACGTCGGGGACCGACATTCACAACGCCACCGCGTCGCGCATCTTCGGCGTTACCGCTGGCGAGGTGACGGTCGGCCAGCGCTCCAAGGCCAAGATGGTGTCGTACGGGCTGGCCTATGGCATGGAGTCCTACGGGCTGGCGCAGCGGCTGGGTATCCCGGTGGAGGAGGCGGCTGAGATCCTGCGCGCCTACTTCGAGGCTTTTCCCAACGTGAAGCAATACATGGACCGCGTGGTCGCCGAGGCCCGCAGCCGCGGCTACACCGAGACGCTGTTCGGCCGGCGGCGTCTGATCCCCGAGCTTCAGGCCGGCAACTACCGGATCCGGCAGGCCGGTGAGCGCCAGGCCATGAACGCCGGCATTCAGGGTCTGGCGGCTGACATCTTCAAGGTCGCGCTGGTCCGCCTGGACACCGCACTCGAGTCGGCATCGATGACCAGCCGGCTCATCCTGCAGGTGCATGACGAGGTCATCCTCGAAGTGCCGCCGGCCGAGGAACCCGACGCCGCCGCGGTGGTTCTCGCCGCCATGACCGGCGCGGCGGACCTGTCGGTGCCACTGGCCGTCAACCTCTCATGGGGCAGCACCTGGGCTGACGCCAAAGGGTGACGGTGGACCGTCTCGGCGGCCGCTGGTTCCAACCGGTGGCCGCGCATGCGGGGAGCGCCTACCTGCGCTACTCCTTCACCAAGGGCACCGCCCAGGAGGTGGCGTTCTTGTGGGACGCGCTGGGATTGGCGGTGGGAATGCGGCTGCTCGACGTTGGCTGCGGCCCCGGCCGGCACGCGGCGGCGTTCGGGCAACGGGGCGTCGAGGTGGTCGGCGTCGACATCAGCGACGTGTTCCTCGGGCTGATGGGCGGAAGTGCCCGCCCGGTCCTTGGCGATGCGCGTTGCTTGCCGGTGCGGGCGGCGAGTTTCGACGCTGCCATCTCGCTCTGTCAGGGTGGCTTCGGGTTGCTGGGTGGCAACGATGACGGCCTCGTGCTCGCGGAGATGGCCCGGGCGGTGCGGCCGGGGGGGCGAGTCGCGGTCAGTGCCTTCTCGGCCTACTTCGCGGTCCGCTACCTGGAGGACGGCGACGACTTCGACGCCGCGACCGGCGTCAATCGCGAACGGGCTGAGGTTCGCAATGAGGCGGGCGAAGCCCGTCAGTTCGACCTGTGGACCACCTGCTTCACACCTCGCGAACTGATGTTGCTGGCGGCGAGATCGGGGCTATCAGTGGAGGGCGTGTGGTCGGTCGGACCGGGCGACTACTGCCGCCGTCCGCCCGATCTCGACCATCCTGAGTGGTTGCTGCTCGCGGCGGTAGTACCATCGCCAGGTCTCCCAGCAGACCCCAGGTAGGGGCGGGAGCGAGTCCGGAAAGAAGGCAACCATTCCCATGTCCGAGTCCACCGAGTCGACCGAAACGCCAACCGTCGGCACCGCACCGACGGATGCCGCAATGGGCACCTTTGACGAGGCCGGTGAATACACGCCTCGACAGGTGGTGGTCGACGACCTGGGGGGCATGTCGCTGGAGGACGCCATCGCGGGGACGATCGTCGAGTTCGACGATGGCGACATTGTCAAAGGCACGGTTGTCAAGGTCGACAAGGACGAGGTCCTGCTCGATATCGGCTTCAAGTCGGAAGGCGTGATCCCTGCCCGTGAGCTTTCCATCCGTCATGACGTCGACCCCCACGAGGTCGTGAACGTCGGTGACCAGATCGAGGCGCTCGTTCTCCAGAAGGAGGACAAAGAGGGCAGGCTGATTCTTTCCAAGAAGCGAGCCCAGTACGAGCGGGCCTGGGGGACGATCGAAGGGATCAAGGAGCGCGACGGCGTCGTCTCCGGGCCGGTCATCGAGGTGGTCAAGGGCGGACTGATCCTCGACATCGGGCTGCGAGGGTTCCTGCCGGCCTCGCTGGTCGAGCTGCGCCGGGTGCGCGACCTGGCGCCGTACGTCGGCCGGAGCCTCGAGGCCAAGATCATCGAGCTCGACAAGAACCGCAACAACGTCGTG
>JBPYFF010000210.1:0-2731 GCA_051984455.1 Acidimicrobiales bacterium
TTTAGGGACTAGCCGTGGTGGAGCGGCAGGCGCCGGCTGAGCACGCGCCTCAGTCCGGGATGAGCACCGCCGTCCCTGGGGCACAGAGGGCACCCACCCCGGTCGCAGCTCATGCGTGCGGAACGTGGTAACCCCGTCGAGGTCCGGGGGGCGCGCCGATAGGCGTGCTCCGGTAAGCCGACCGCAAGGAGGGCCCAACTCCTCGGCGGGAATCGGATGACCGAGAAGCGAATGCCGGTGGCCGAAAGGCGACGGGAAACCGGACAACGGTGGCCAGCTCCTCCAGCGGGTCGTTTCGGATAACCGGCCGGATACGGGCCCTTGGTGGTCCGGCCCGAAAGGGCGCTGACGCGGTCAGGTGAGCCTGTGGAGAAGAAGATGACCGAAGCTCCGGAACCCGAGGACAAGTTGGACGCCACAACGGCCGTGGTCGGCGTGGTGAACGGACCAGAGGACGCGCCCTTTGACTGGCAAGCCATTGATTGGCGGCGGGTCGAGGATGACGTACGGCGGCTGCGGCAGCGGATCTTCATGGCGTCGAAGGCGGGGGACCTGGCAAGGGTCCGCAGCCTGCAGAAGTTGATGCTGCGGTCGCGTGCGAACACGCTATTGAGCGTGCGGCGGGTGACCGAGCGCAACGCCGGGCGCATGACGGCAGGCGTGGACGGCGAGGTGGTGCTCACCCGACAGGCCAAGGCAAGGCTGGCCGACAGGGTGCACCAGCAGGCCGAGTCGTTCAAGGCCATGCCGGTCAGGCGCGTGTACATCCCGAAGCGGGGCAGCAGCACCAAGCGTCGACCATTAGGAATTCCCGTGATCGCCGATAGGTGCCACCAGGCACGTGTCGTCAACGCGCTGGAGCCCGAGTGGGAGGCGAGGTTCGAGCCGAGGTCCTATGGGTTTCGGCCGGGCCGCGGTTGCCATGACGCGATCCAGGCGGTGTTTGAGGTCGTCAAGGGCAAGAGCCCGAAGCGGCCTTGGGTTCTGGACGCAGATTTGGCCGGGGCGTTCGACCGCATCGCCCACGACCACATTCTGGCCATGCTCGGCACGTTCCCCGACAGGGGGATGATCCGGCAGTGGTTGAAGGCGGGCGTGGTCGAACAAGGTCGGCTGCATCGCACCGAGGAAGGGACTCCTCAGGGCGGTGTTGTCAGCCCCGTGCTGCTGAATATCGCCCTGCACGGGATGGAGGCGGTCGCCGGAGCCCGCTACACCACCGGCAAACACGCCGGTCGGATCATGGAGGGCTGCCCGGTGCTGATCCGCTACGCCGATGATTTCGTCGTGCACTGCCACACCCGGCAGGACGCGTTCGAGATCAAGGCCAAGCTCGCCAAGTGGCTGGCAGCCAGGGGTCTGGCGTTCAACGAGGACAAGACGCGCGTCGTCTCCCTCGGCGAGGGCTTCGACTTCCTTGGGTTCAACGTCCGCCGCTACCGCGACAAGACGCTGATCAAGCCGAGCAAGGCGGCCGTCAGACGGATCCGGCAGAGGATCCACGCTGAGCTGCGTTCCCTGCGCGGGAGCAACGCTCAGGCGGTGATCAGGAAACTCAACCCGATCATCCGAGGATGGGCCAACTACTACCGGACACAGGTCTCCAGCGAGACGTTCAACACGCTGGACGCCTACCTATGGCGGCGCACATGGAAGTGGGCCACCTTCAGCCACCCGAACAAGCCAAAGCCCTGGGTCTTCGCCCGGTACTACGGCAAGTTCCACAAATCCAGACAGGACCGATGGGTGTTCGGCGACCGCCACAGCGGCGCCTACATGACCAAGTTCGCCTGGACCCGAATCCTCCGACACTGGACCGTCAAGCACGGGGCGTCACCCGACGACCCCACGCTTGCCGGCTACTGGGCCTGGCGACGACGCAAGGCGCTACTGCCGATCAACAAGACCACCCAGGAGCTCAACAACTCCCAGGACGGTCGCTGCGCGATCTGCAACGGCGCCACGTTCCCCGTCGAGAACCAGCCGCTGACCCCGCGCGAGTGGGAGACATGGCTGGCCACCCGCACCACGGTCATCACGACCGCGACGCGGCCAGGCAGCACGGAGGCGGCTGGCACCCGTCTCATACACGCCGAGTGCCGACAAACCCTCGGCCCCGAACTGCAGAACCCCTACGATCCATCCGGGCTTGCTTGAGCCGGATGCCGGGAAACTGGCACGTCCGGTTCTGAGGGGGGCCGGGCGCAGCAATGCGCCCGGCCTACCCGGCGTCACCAGGGCTACCGATCCCCGAGCGAGAGTGTCGAAAATCGATCTTTCCGGCACTCCGATCCTATGCGCTTCTTTTTGGAGTGATTGGTCGGGTTGTGGTACGTTGGCCACGCAAGGAAGGCGGCCGGGAGGGCCACCAAGTTGAACCGGGGTTGGCATGCTTTTCACCTGGGTCACGAAGGGCTCGGCCCGGTCGCTCGCTGCCGAAAACCATTCTGCGGGAACTCACGAACGGTCGGTGGCGACCGTGGTGGGCGTGACCGTGTCTCCCCGGCTTGGACCCCTCCTCCACGCCCATTACGAACGCCTCAGGATGCTGCTCGTGATCGCCAAGGTCGTAATCGTCAGCCTGATGTATGCAGTAGTCGAAGAAGCGACCACCCAGACCACAACGGTCCAACAGAGGCCCAGGCTCGCGGTGGATCACAGCGATTGGAGCCAAGATCTCGCCGAGTGGGCCGCCGACGCTGAGCCGGGCGCGCGGCTCGATCACCGGGGG
>JBPYFF010000211.1:0-3695 GCA_051984455.1 Acidimicrobiales bacterium
GGACGTGATCGCCGCGGCCGACCTGCTCGTCAATGCCACTCCGGTCGGGATGAGGCGGGTGGTCAGTCTCGACCGGTCTCCGATCGACGCCTCCCTCCCGTTCGACCTCGATCCCTCCGGAATCGGCCCGGGGCAACTTGTGGTCGACCTGATCTACGCCCCCGCGGTAACGCCGCTGCTGCGGGCGGCCCGCCAGCGGCGGGCCGAGGCCGCCAACGGCCTCGGCATGCTGATCCATCAGGCCGCCCTGCAATTCCGCCTGTGGACGGGTGAGGATCCTCCACTGGAGGTGATGTCGGCCGCCGCCATGGAGGCCCTTTCCCGGCCGAGCTGAACTTTCGTCTCCGGCCCGTCCTGCCGAGAACTACGGTGTACTCCGGATCAGCCGGTTCCGGCTGGAAGCGATAGTTTCGGTCGTGATGTACCGAGGGGGAGCTGGGGCCTGGCGCCTGGCAAAGGGCGAGGCGCCAGACCCCCCTTGCCGCCAACGGGCTTGGCCGGGGTGACCTCATAGGCTGAGCCTATGGATATCCGGCAACTGCGAGCCGTGCTGGCCATCGTCGACCACGGGGGTGTCACCCCCGCGGCCGACGAGTTGCACGTGGCCCAGCCCTCGCTCTCGCAAACACTGCGCTCGCTCGAGCGGGAGCTGGGCGTCGAGCTGTTTCATCGGGTTGGCCGGCGGCTGGTGCTGTCGGCCGCGGGAGCGGCGCTGGTCCCGCCCGCCCGTCAGGTCGTGCGGGACCTGGCGACCGTGACGGCATCGGTCTCGGCCGTCACGGGGTTGATGGGCGGGTATCTGGACCTGGTGGCGGAGCCGACCCTCGCCGTCGACCCGGTCGCAGGGCTGATCGGCGAGTTCCGGGTCGCCTATCCCGAGGTGACGGTCCGGCTGGCCGAGCCGGAAGGGGCGGCCGAGCTCGCGGCCCGGCTCCAGGACGGCCGCAGCGAAGTCGGCCTGGCCGAATTGCCGGTCCAGGGACAGGCGCTCGTATCCGAGCCGCTCGTGACCCAGGACGTGCTGGCGGTGCGTCCGCCGGGCACGGAGCTTCCTGCCGGCGGGCACCTCGCCGTCCGGCAACTGGCGGGGGTGCCGCTCGTGACCACGCCCCTCGGGACCTCGTCTCGAGCCCTGGTCGAGCGCACCCTGGCTCGGGCCGGGCTGTCACCTCTGGTCCTGGTCGAGACGGAGCAACGGGAGGCGCTGCTACCCCTTGTGCTGGCGGGAGCGGGGACCGCCCTGCTGCCCCGGCCACTCGCGACGGAGGCGGCCTCCCGAGGGGCGGTGATCATGGAGCTGCGGCCGGCGCTGCGGCGAACGGTTGGCCTGGTCTTCCGGAGAGGGACACAGTCGCCGGCGGCGCACGCGTTCGTGCAGCTGGCGCAGGGATCCCGAGCTCAGAAGGCGTCGTCGTCGAACGCGTCGCGGTCGAAGATATCGTCGTCGAAGGCGTCCGCCTCCAGCGACTCCCAGTCAACGGGGGTGTCGTCGACCACCCACTCGCCCACCCAGCGAACGACGAGGTAGTCCTCGGTGTCCGGCTCGGCGGACAGGACCAGGGCGACGTCGGTCGGGTCGTTGGCGTTCAGGAGAAACAGGTTGGTTCGGTCGTCCCAATACCGGTCAACCGCCGCCTCGTCGATCGCCCGGGACACGGCGCCGGGCTCGATCTGGTTGAACAGGTCGGCATAGCTCTGGGCGCTGCGGACGAGTTCGGGGTCAGCCACGGTCACCTCCGCTTGTCGGGTTTGGAGCCTCCTGGTCTCTATGCCGCGTTCCGGGCCGGACGCTCACTCGCCGGAGTCGGGTTCTCCGGCGTAGGTCCAGTCCGGTCGCTTCCTTTGTTGCCGCTGGTCGTAGACGGCTACGCCGTCGACGATGTCGACGATCTTGGGAAGATCGAGGTCGTGCCGGCCGGAACACGGGCGGCCCTCCAGGTGGTCGGCGAACTCCTCGGGGAAGCAGCGCAGGAAGCTGGCAATGAGGTCGCGCTCTTCTACCGGCACGGCGCAGCGGTTGCCGTCGGTGACCGTGCGAAGACGGGCACCGATGGTTTCGACATCTCGATCGTCGGCGCGCAGTTCCAGCAATCGCTCGAGGTAGGCGGTGATCTCACCGGTCCCGAACTTGCAGGCGGGGCATTGGCCGCAAGACTCGACATACAGGAACCGGGAGAAGATGTGGGCCAGGTCGACCATGCACGCCGTCTCGTCGTAAACGATGAAGCCGAGCGAGCCGAGGCCCGAGCCGATCTTGCGCATGCGTTCGTAGGTGAGAGCGGTGTCGAGCTCGTCGCTCGTGATCACCGCGTTGGAAACACCCGAGAACACCGCCTTGACGCGGTGACCGGGGCGAGGCCCCCCGCCGATCTCGTCGATGGGCTGAAGCAACGGAACGCCCAGCTCGATCTCTCCGACGCCGGAGTGCACCACATCGCCGACCACGGTGCAGATGGCGTGACCGGGTGATTCCTGGGTGCCCATGCTGCGATACCACTCCGCGCCGCGTGTCAGGATCATGGGCACGTTGGCCAGAGTCTCGGCATTGTTGACGAGCGTGGGGTTGTACTCGGGCCTGGCCGCGGGGTCGAGGCCGATGAGAGCGCCCTCGGGGTCCCGAGGCGTGGCTTCCCAGCCCATCTGCGGCTGGACCGCGAACAGTCCGAGCTCGTAGGGCGGAAAGAGCCGGGGAAGGGGCGCCTTTCCTTCGATCACTTCGAGCATCGCCTTCTCTTCGCCGTAGAGGTACTCGTCGGGGCCCTGGACCACCGTGATGGCGATGTCGCCTGCCAGTCCCGCGGCCTCGAGCTCCTCGATCGCTCTGGTCACACGGGCGAATTCCCGCTCGAACTTGGCCTTGAGGCAGATGAAGGCTTCTCTCGCGCCCATGGTGAGAGCCGCGATGGCGACGCCCTCCACCAGTTGGTATGGGTTGTTGCGCATCAACATCCGGTCCTTGAGAGTCCCGGGCTCGCCTTCAGCGGCGTTGGCGGCCACGTACTTCACCGTGCCCGGCGCCCGGTACACCGTGTTCCACTTCCGTCCGGTTCGAAACCCAGCTCCGCCGCGGCCACGGAGGCCCGAGAGCAGGATCTCCTGGATCGTCTGTTCCGATCCCAGCTCCCGTGCCCGCGACAAGCCCTGCCCGCCGCCGAAGGAGAGGTAGTCGTCGAGGGAGGTCAGCGGCCTTTCCGGCAACAGGAACGGGTCAACAGCCACGGGGACCTCCCGGCCAGCAGGTGAACCCGGCCAAGCTAGCCGGGAGCAGCCGAGGAGTAACCTCTCTGAGCGGTGATGGCGGCGTGATCGGCTTTCTCATTGCAATCTGCGCCGTGCTGGGACTGGCCGTCGGATCATTCCTCAATGTCGTCATTTACCGGGTGCCCCGAAAAGAGTCCATCGTTCGACCCCGCTCGGCTTGCCCGAACTGCCGGACTCCCATCGCCAACCGCGACAACATTCCGGTGGTCTCGTGGCTCGTCCTGCGGGGCCGCTGCTGGCATTGCCAGGAACCGATCTCTGTCCGCTATCTGGTGGTGGAGTTGCTCACCGCCGGACTCTTTGCCGGCGCGGCGGCCCGCTTTGGGCGTCACTGGGTGCTGCCGGCCTATCTCGCCTTCCTGGCCGGGTTGCTGGCCCTCGCCGCCATCGATCTGGAGCAAATGCTTCTGCCCAAGCGCATCGTCTACACCACG
>JBPYFF010000212.1:0-9838 GCA_051984455.1 Acidimicrobiales bacterium
CAGCAACTGCTTCATCGGGTTGTATCCGAGGAAGGCACTGAACAGGCTGCCAACCGGCGGGAGCTTGGCCACCTGGGCCGCCTTGGCCGCGGCGACACCGTTTGCCCTCAGACCGGCGGACATGGAGTGGGGCAGCGATGCCGAAAGTCCGAGGACCATCAGCGAGAAGAAGATGCCGATCGACAGCACCATGCCCGAGTTCTGGAATGTCGCCCGCATCCCGGATGCTGCACCCCGCTGACGGGCGGGCACGCTGTTCATGATGCCCGTGGCGTTTGGTGCCGCGAAGAGGCCGAAGCCGATGCCGTTGAGAAGAATGAGGGCGCCGAATACCGGAAAGATGAAGTTGGCCGGCAGGAACAGCAGTAAGACATACGACAGGGCCGCCACCAGCATGCCTCCGGTCGCGAACGGGCGGGCACCGAACCGGTCGGTCAACCAACCCGACACCGGGCCGGCCAGCAGGAAGCCGGCCGTCAGGGGAAGCATGTAGATCCCCGCCCACAAAGGGGTCCGCTCGAAGCTGTAGCCATGCAGCGGCAGCCAGATGCCCTGGAGCCAGATGATCAGCATGAACTGGAGACCGCCCCGACTGATCGACGATAGAAGACTGGCCATATTTCCGGCGGTGAAGGCCCGGATGCGGAAGAGGTCGAGGTGGAACATCGGATCCTTTACGACCGTTTCCACCCACACGAAGACGCACAGCAGGGCAACTCCGCCGACGAGCTCGAAGAGCACCCAGGGTCCCGTCCAACCCTGGCTGTGGTGGTGGTGAGGCAGCAGGCCGTACGTCAGGCCGATCAGAATCATCACCAGGCCGACGCCAAAGGTGATGTTGCCCCACCAGTCGATGCGGGCCTTTGTCTTGACACCCAGTTCCCGGAGTTTGAGGTAGGCCCAGGCGGTCCCGAAGAATCCGATGGGAACGTTGATCCAGAAGACTGCCCGCCAGTCAATGTCGGCCAGGATGCCGCCCAGCACGAGACCGATGAACGATCCGGCGATACCGGCGATCATGCTGACGCCCATGGCGAAGCCCCGCTCTCCGACGGGAAAGGCGTCGGTGAGGATGGCCATGGAATTGGCCATCAGGAGTGCTCCGCCAACCCCCTGGACGACCCGCCAGGCGATCAACCACAGAGCGCCGCTGCTTCCCGTCCACGGACACAGAGAAAGCGCAAGAGACGCCAGGCTGAACACCAGGAATCCGGCGTTGTACATGCGGACCCGGCCGAAGATGTCTCCCAGCCGGCCGAAGGTCACCACCAGGACGGCCGTCACGACCAGGTATCCCATCAGCATCCACAGGAGGTAGCCGATGTTGGCCGGCTGGAGGGGATCGAGGTGAATGCCGCGGAAGATGGCCGGCAGCGAGATCAGGACGATCGAGGCATCGAGGGACGCCATGAAGATGCCGAGGGTGGTGTTGGAGAGCGCCGTCCACTTGTAGCGGTCGGAGCGCCCGGCGACGCCCATGGTGACCCCGCCCCCGCCGGGCGGCGGGGCCGTTCCGTTGCCCGAGGCCTGCTCTGTCGAAACTGTCACCTCACCCTCCACCCTCCGTGTCTCGGTGTGCCGCCTCCTCAGCTCATAACGTCAACGTCAAATTATTACCCCAATCCTCACGTGAACGTCAAATTTCTAGCGGCGTCCATGGCAGCGCGCGAGTGTGAGGGGCCAGCCTGGTTGCGACCCGTCGCAAGGAGTGATCCGACCCAGAATCGGAGGCTGCCCTCGTCCAGGGGGAGAGAGGATGCCCAATGACCGCGACTGCGGGCCAGCCGGACGGTTTCTCCACCGCGGATTTCGTCCTGGAGGGAGGAGGCGTGCGGGGCATCGCCCTCATCGGTTCGCTGCTCGCCTTCGAACAGCGCGGGATAGGCCGGCATCGCATCGCCGGGGTATCGGCCGGGGCGATCGTCGGCTCGCTGGTGGCGGCGGGCGTCCCCCTGAACGCTCTTGGTGATGCCTATCTCAACCAGGACTACCGCGCTCTTCTTGATGGCACCTGGTTGCGGCGGCTACCCGTTCCGCTCCTCAACAAGGGACTCTCGGTCTACTTCTTGAAGGGCCAGTACAAAGGCGAGGCGCTGCACCGCTGGATCGACGAACGCCTGACCGATCCCGGGTTGCTGCAGGGAGCACCGCCCCTGCGAACGTGGGGGCAGCTGCGGTTCGACGACCCTGACGCCGATCACCATGTGGTGATGAACGGCGCCCTCGTCGACGTGCCGGACCAGTACCGCCTGGTAGTCATCAGCAACGATGTGACACGGGGCCCTATGATGCGCTTCCCGTGGGACTACGCCTACTGGTACAACCTCGACCCGTCTTCCCAATCGGTCGCCGATGCCGTCTACTGGTCGGCGGCGGTGCCCGGGTTCTTTCTTCCCGGCGGGTTGACCTCCGACTTCACCCGCCAGAGGTCCAACATGGTCGATGGCGGCCTCTCCAACGGCTTTCCGGTCGACATCTTCGACCGCCATGACGGCGTACCCCCTCGATGGCCCACGTTTTACATCGGCCTGCAGACCCGGCGGGATCCCCGTCAGCCAGTTCCAAAACCGGACCAGTCGGGTCTCGGGTACTGGACCAACCAGGTGCTGTGGTCTGCCCTCGACGGCCGCAACACCATCGAGCTCGCCGACCCCGCCCGCCGGTCCCGGGAGGTGCTGGTACCTGCCACCGATGTCGATCCGCTGGATTTCGGGATCAGCCGCCAACGGCAGGAAGCCCTGTTTCAGCTGGGCGTCGACACGGCCAACCGCTTTCTCGACAACTTCAGCTGGGCCACCTATCTGGAGCAGGCCAAGGGCCGGCCCGTGTGGACCGCCCCGCCTGCGTCGCACGCTTAGGGAGTCGCAGCCTCTCAGCGGAAGGTCAGGGCCGGCCTTTAAGGTGGCGGCCCATGCATGACTCTGTGACCGTCCACATGAACGCTCCACCGGAAAAGGTCTGGGAGCTGCTCAGCGATGTGACCCGCATCGGCCACTACAGCCCCGAGACTTTTGAGGCTGAATGGCTGGACGGGGCAACCGGTCCCGCGGTCGGTGCTCGCTTTCGCGGCCACGTCAAGCGCAACGGAAAGGGACCGACTTACTGGACGACCTGCACCGTGCTGGCGAGTGATCCGGGACGCGAGTTCGCGTTTGGCGTCGGCAACAGTGCGAAGCCGGTGAACACCTGGCGCTACCAGCTCGAGCCCGCAGCCGACGGTACCGATGTCACCGAGTCGTTCCAGCTCGCCGACACCGCCCCGGTGCGGGTCTACTGGACTCTGCTGGGTCGGGCGCGAGGCAAGACCAATCGAGAGGGCATGCGGACGACACTCGAGCGGATCAAGGCCGACGTCGAGTAGCCACCAACCTCCCCGACTCTCAGGTCAGCTTGGCTTGGTCAGAATCCGCACGGGTATCTGACGCGGTCCCCGGACCTGACCGGCCGACCAGGTGACGGCAGACGGGTCGACCAGCTCGAAGTCGGGATAACAGGCCATCCATTCCTGGAGGGCCACTCGAAGTTCCATGCGAGCGAGGTTGGAGCCGAGGCAACGGTGAATGCCGAGGCCGAATGCCGAGTGGCGATTGTCGACCCGGTCCAACTTCACCTCGTCGGCGTCATCGAACACCTCGGGGTCGCGGTTCGCGGAGGGGAACGGCAACAGCAGCCAGTCGCCTTCCTTCATGGAGCAACCCTCGAAGGCGAAGTCTTGGGCGACGAGGCGGGCCATGGTGACGGGCGCGTAAGCCCGCAAGAATTCCTCCATCGCGGTCGCCATCATCTCCGGCTTGCTGGCCAGGAGGTGGCGGTCCTCGGGGTGCTGGGCAAGATGCCAGAGGGACGCACCGATCGCCGACCAGGTCGTATCGATACCCGCGATCATCAGCAGAACCATGGTGCCGCGCACGTGATCTGGTGCCAGCTTGTTGCCGTCGAGCTCCGCCTCGAGCAGGAACGTCGTCAGGTCGTCGCGGGGTTGCGCCAGATGCTCGGCGATTCGGGCGTCGATGTACTCATCGATCTCGCCTTGCTCCATCTGTTCTTGCCGGTGGGCTGCGCTGGCCCCGACGTCTTCCAGAATCATCTGGATGAACCGGCGAAAAATATCGGCGTCCTCTTGCGGGAAGCCCAGCATGCCGATGATGACGCGCAGCGGGATGTGCTGCGCGTACTCGACGGCCGCGTCGAACTCCGTCTTGCCGGCGGTTGCTTCGAGCAAGTCGCGGCACAAATCCCGCGTGAACGGTTCCAGCGCAGCGATCGCCTTGGGGGAAAACGCCGGCAGGAGTAGCCGGCGGGCGAGGGCGTGAAACGGTGGGTCGGAGGTGATGGGCGGGGCCACGCCGATTGGCGCCGGCATGTCATCCGGCCCCGGGCGAACCTCGCTCACGACGACCGAGCGCGACGTGAAGTGGTCGGTATCGTAGGCGACGGCGGCCACGTCGCCGTGGCGGACCGGAAGCCAGGTGCCGCCATATCGCTCGCTGTGCGCCACCGGGCAGGTGCGGCGAAGCTCGTCCCAGATCGGGTAGGGGTCTGCGACCCACTGCGGATCGGTGTGATCGAAGTCGGTGGCCCAGTCGATGACAGGGGGCCGCGGATGGGCGGTCATCGTCTACTCCTTGATCGAGATGGCGTACTCAGGGCAGTTGGCCACGGCCAGACGTGCCTTCTCCTCCAGACCTGCCGTCACGACACCGTCATTGCGTTCGAAGGCGTTGCCCAGGTCGTCGACATCGAACAACTCGGGGGCCAGCGCGTAGCAACGGTTGTGGCCCTGGCAGCGCTCCCGGTCGACGTGCACCTCCATTGGCCCTCCCTTCGTTCCCCGCCCGAGGGTAGCGGTCGCTTCTCTATATGCAAAGAGGATCATGCGAGCATCGGTCGGCCGACCGATTCGGCCCGGTCAACGCTCAGTCGCCGGTGAGGCCGTCGATTGCCTGGCGGAGCAGATCGGCGTGGCCACAGTGGCGGGCGTACTCTTCGATCATGTGAACGATCGTCCGCCGGAGGGTGCGGTCGCCGGCATCCGGCTCGCTCTCACCGCGGTCGTCCAGGGACGCCGCAGCGAGGTTGCTGTTTGTGATCTGGATCTCGTTCCAGTAGTCGGCCAGGGCATCGGCCAGAGTCGCCTCAGGCGGCGGATAGAACTCTTCATCATTGTCGCCGTAGATGGATGGCACATCCTCGGCAAGGAGCCATCGGCGGAACCACTGACGCTCGACCTCGGCCATGTGACGGATCAGTCCGAGCAGTGTCAGGTCGCTTGGTGGACACGCTGCCCGCCGCGACTGCTCTTCAGTGACGCCTTCGGCCTTCCGTGCCAGCACCGCCCGGTGGTAATCGAGGTAACCGAACAAGACCGATCGCTCGTCCCCGGCGAAGGCCTTGGCCGGAGGTAGAGGCGTTATCGGATCGGCCATCTAATTCCTACTGCCCGGGTGCGACATGAGATGCAAAACGGATGTCCGGCTGGCCGGGTGCACGGGGCTCATCCCCGGACCGATAGTCGTAACCTAGGAGCTGGCGGTAGAACTCGGCGAGTGCCCGAGCATCGGTCGTGTCAAGCACCACCGATCGAAGGGTCGGGAATGGGCCGGGCATTTCGACCCGACTGTCTATCGCATGGTGGCGCCACCGTCGACGCTGATCACCTGACCGTTGATCCACTCCGCGTCGGACGACATGAGGAAGGCCACCGTGGCAGCGATGTCCTCGGGCTCGCCCAGCCGGCTACTGCGGCACATGGCCAGTGCCCTGTCCCTGAACGCAGGGTCGAGCGCCTTACGGGTCGGCTCGGTGAGCACCAAGCCGGGGGCCACCGCGTTGGCGCGGATGCCCTTCTTTCCCCATTTGGACGCGACGTGACGCACCAGGGCGTTGATACCGCTCTTGGCCATGGCGTACGAGGCACGCTCCGGTTCGCCGATGAACGAGGCGGCCGAGCTGGTGAAAACGAGCGCGCCGCCCCCTCGGGCCAGCAGTTCCGGGATGGCGTGCCGGGTGCAAAGGAAATGACCGCGCATGTTGGTGCGAATCGTGCGGTCGAAAACGTCGAGGTCAATGGTCTCGACGTCGGTGTCATTCATGATGGTTTCCGGCCTCAGGTCGGCCGCGTTGACATGCACGGCGTCCAGGCCCCCGAAGGTCGCCACCGTCGCCTTCACTGCCGCTCCCACCCCATCCTCGTCACCGATGTCAAATCCCAGGGCGAACGCATCCCCGCCGGTCCCCCTGATGCGGGCCACTACCGACTCGGCGGCGGTCTGGTTGATGTCGGCGACGGCGACCCTGGCGCCCTCCGAGGCCAGTCTCAGTGACGTGGCGGTGCCGATTCCGCCGGCTCCGCCGGCCATGAGCACCACTTTGCCCTCCAAACCTCTCACTATTTCCCCTCTCCCGTGGTAGCTGCGAGCGCCAGCTTTGCAGGTTACGGCCCGGTCTCATCCGTCCCGGCGACGGTCGAGAAGGAGGACGGGGATGGGCGGTCGCCGGTAACGTGAGTGCCCCCGAGCCAGGAGGACGCTCAGAGATGTCTCCGGAACAAGTGATCGCCACCTTCGTCGCGGCTGTGGAGCGTGGTGACATCGACGAGGCGTTGAAGCACATGGCGCCTGACTGCGAATACGACAACGTGCCGATGGGCAAGAACGTCGGACACGATGCCATTCGCCAGACGTTGGCCATGTTCGTGTCCCCCGAAAACCCGGCCCGCTTCGAGGTCGTGCGCCAGGCGGCCCAGGGCAACCTCGTCTTCAATGAGCGAGTCGACCGCCTCACGATCGGAGGGAAGAAGATAGAGGTTCCGGTCGTAGGCGTGTGGGAAGTCGACCCGGCCAGTGCCAAGATCACGCTCTGGCGGGACTACTTCGACATGGGCCAGGTCAGTTCGCAGATGGCCTGATCCGTCTGGCTGGTCTTCAAAAAAGTCGCGAGGTGGCCAGATCGGCTCCGGCCCGCAACGCCCGGAGCTTTTCCCATGCGACCGACGGGGCGATGTCGCCGATCCCCGCCGAAGTGTCGAAGCCGCAGTCGGTGCCGGCAACGATGCGCCGCGGGTCACCTACCGCCTGGCTCACCCGCATGAGGCGGTCGGCGACGACTCCGGGGTGCTCGATGTAGTTCGTCGTGGTGTCGATCACACCGGCCACCAGGATCCGATCGTCGGGCAGCGGTAGCCGGGCGAAACAGGACGCCTCGTGAGCGTGGCGAGGGTTGGCCATCGACAGCACGAGCGCTCCGACGCGGGCGCGGTACAGCAGAGGGAGGATGTCGTCGAGAGCCACGTCGTGGGTGTGGGGGCCCTCGTAGTTCCCCCAACAGACGTGCAGCCGGACCCGACCCGCATCGATCCCCGCCAAGGCCCGATTGAGGGCGTCGACGGCCAGGTCCGCCCAGCTGAGGAACTCGCTGAGCGGTCGATCACTGAAGAGCTGGTGGCGCTCGAGCGCCAAATCGGGTGCATCGATCTGCAGGAGGAGCCCCCGGTCGACGATGCAGCGGTATTCGACGGACAGGGCGTCTGCCACCGCATGGAGGTACGCATCCATCGAGTCGTAGTGGCGGTTCTCCATGACCGACGCCACGATGCCGGGCGAGGCCGCGGTCATGAACGTCTCGGCGAAGGGAGCGTCCGCTACCAGGGCGGACTCGGACTCGACCTCGGTTGTGTCCCGGTAGGCGACGTTGGCGACGGCTGCGGGCGCGGCCATCAGGCTCACTTGAGCCCGCCGGTTACGGGTGAGGGCCTGGAAATCGGGGTGGTCCAGCAGGTCGCGCTTCTCCGCCCGCCGCCCCGTCGCTCCGAACCCGGTCATGCGGTGCTGCACATAGGTAACGAAACTCTCCCGTGCTTGCTCACCGTCGTTGCCGATGTCGATCCCGACCGCGACCTGGGCCGCGACGACCTGAGCCGTGGCGACTGCGATGGCCCGGTTGAGTTCCTGCGCGTCGATGGTCTCGCCGCGGCTGCGTCGACCATGCAACTCGGCCAACTCTCGTGGCCTCGGCAGGCTGCCGGTGTGGGTTGTCAGGATGCGGCCGTCGCTTCGTAGCACTGCCGGCGCTCTCCTTCAGACGTACCCGGCTGGCACCTACTCGTTGCCAGGGCCGGTTGCACTGACGAGCCCGTTCCATGACCAGTGCGGGATGGTTAGACCCCCGGGCACGTCGGATGCGGAGCGGTGGTAGCGGGCCATCGTGGTCGTCGTTGCCCACGCGAAGTAATCGTGCACAACCTGTCGGAGCCGGTCATCGCGGGCCAGGCCCACGTCTACAAGTGCCTCATCGAAACACTCGATCGCTCGACGGTCCATCTCCTCGTGCGGCCCGTTGCCGCTGTGAAGCCGCACAACCGAGGTCTCGTCACCGTAGTCCTCGGAGTACGTTTCCGGACCTCCAAGCGCCTCTGCCCAGTACGCCGCCAAGCGCTCGGTGTGTTGCGGATGGTACCCGTGGCTGAACGCATGGCTGACGACATCATCGGCCATCACCCTGGCATGCCACGCGCTGGCCAAACGGAGAAGGCTGTCGATACCACCCAACGCCTCGTATACCGTCTGCATGCTCTCATCATGCTATGACCAGGAGCCCCCTCAGCAGGCAGCGCAGGTCGGTCTGGGCACGTCATTACGAAGAGGACCTCCAGCGGGGACGACGTAGGTCACGTCGAGGACCACCGGATCGCCGCCGTGGTTGGCACCCATGTGGACATACTGTTGGCCGCCTGGTTCCTCGAAGGCTTGTCCGGGCGTGTAGGTCCGGACTTCGCAATGTTGGTTGCAGTGGGTGAGTGTGCCCGATTGCACGACGACCAGCAGGGGGCCGGGGTGGGTGTGCCAGCCGGTGCAACCGCCGGGCTGAATGGTGACCCGTTGGAAGACCAGCGTTGTGGGGCCGCTGGCTTCGATGTTGATGCCGGCATCGGTGGTGCCTTCCGCGAGCACGGTTCCCTTCGCTCCCCATCCTGGCCGTGCTCGGACGGGGCGGAGGGGGCGGAGGTGTGCCGGTGTCACTCGACCGCGATCTGAAGTGGTGGCCGGAAGCGACTGAGGGTGGCGAGCACCTGGTGGAGAGTGTGCCCGTGGAAGGCCTCCATGAGCCCGGGATCAGGGCTCGCCCGATGCTGCAGGGCAGGAAGGACAGCTCGTGAGAAAGCCGCCTCGAACACCGGGCCCCAACGGCGGGCGCCCAGCCGGGCGGTCGTCGAGCAGTTGTCCACCATGTAGGCCACCCCGCGGGCGTGCATGAATGGGATGAGGCTGTCGACGGCCTCGATCACCGATTCGTTGGCGACCTCGGACCACGGGTGGCCCTGACGTCGCAGCAGGTCGACCTGTGCAGTCATTACCGCTGAGAAAGCTCCGGCAGCGATGCCATCAATAGGTGTGCGCCGCTGCGACCGGCTCGCTCTGACCCTGGCGCCGGCTTGCCACATGCGGGTCCCTTCGATCTTGGCCATGGGATGCGCCTTCAGCCTTTCGCCGGCGGCGATGACCCCCTGCAACTCGCGTCCGGAGTCGACCTCGTCATAGATCTCGACGAGAATCGCGGTCACCGGCTCGTACGTGGCCGAATAGGCGCGGGCGAACTGGTCTCGCTCGGTCGCTTCGAGCCCACTGAATAGCCCACGCAGGCCGGCTTTGGAAATGGTGGAGGCGATTGGCCCGGTGATGGTTTCACAGGCACGCACGAAGGCGCCTTCTTCGTCGGTACCGTTGTCCCGGTGCCAGCGGTACAGGCTTTCGACCAGGCCGTGGACGGCTCCCAGCAGCACACCGCGTTCGCCGAAGACATCGGATCGGTACTCCGAGCTCAGCGTTGTCTTGAACGTGTA
>JBPYFF010000213.1:0-8054 GCA_051984455.1 Acidimicrobiales bacterium
TGCCCGGCAAGTCGGTTCGTCCTCGGTCGCCCAGCAGGACGTGACGGTCGTCACCGACCAGCTCCCGGTGTACGCCGGCCTGGTGGAAGCGGCGAGGGCCAACAACCGCCAGAACCTTCCCGTCGGCTCCGCCTACCTGCGGGAAGCGTCGGCGCTGATGAGGAATCAGATCCTGCCGGCGACCGATCGGCTCTACCAGATCGAGGCCACCCGGCTGGATCACAGCTATCAATCGGGCGCGTCGGCCCTCGATCTGATCGGCGTGGTCCTCCTTGGCGCCGCCGTCCTCGCCGCCTTGATCCTGAGCCAGCTCTACCTCGCTCGCCGCACCAACCGGGTCCTCAACGTGCCTCTTCTTGTCGCGACCATGCTCGTGATCGTGCTGGGAGCGTGGGTGCTGGACGCCTTCGTCGCCGAGCAGCATCACCTCCATCAAGCCCAGGCCCAAGGCTCCGACCCGGTGCAGGTCCTCTCACAAGGCCGAATCCTGGCCCTCCGGGCGCAGGGCGACGAGAGCCTGTTCCTGGTCGAACCCCTGAGTGGCGCCCGGTACCAGGCGGACTTCAACAATGTCATCGCCAAGCTCGGGGGCAAAGACGGCTCTGGCGGCCTTATCGGGGAAGCCAGCCGGGTCGCCGGAGTATCCAAAAGCGGGTCCTTGCAGGCGTACCTCGGCGCGCTCCAGTCGGTCGACCAGCTGAGCCGGGCTGGCAAATACGACCAGGCCACCTTGGCAACCGGTAAGGAGGTGGCCACCGTCGACACGCTCAACAATCGCCTGACCCGGGACATCGGCAACAGCCAGGCCAGCTTCACCGGTTACGCCTCCCGGGCGCGACACGATCTGCGTAGCCTCGCCATCGCCATCGCCGTGCTCCTGGTGGTGGTCGCCGGGCTGGCGCTCTTCGGCTTCCAGCAACGGATCAACGAGTACCGGTGAAGACCCGTACGGTTTCCGCAATTGGCCTGGTTGCCCTTCTTGCCGTCGCCGCCGGCTGCGCGTCCAGTCACGCCGCGCCCGGGGGCGACGTGCTGGCGGGGCTGGATCAGACGACCACTACGACAGCCCCGGCCTCGACTGGCACGACCGGGCCGCCCGTCAACTGCAGCGATGCGACCGCAACCGCGAGCCTCCGCCCACAAGCTCCCTTGCCTCCGCCGGGGCAGATGCTTGCGAATACCTTCATGCGGCAGATCCAGGATCGTGGCCGGCTCATCGTGGGGGTCGACCAGAACACATTGCTCTTCGGCTCCCGCAATCCCCTCACCAATCAGATCGAGGGGTTCGACATCGACATGCTCCACCAGGTCGCCCGGGCCATCTTTCCTGACGCCGACTCCAACCCCAACCGGATCGAGTACCGGGCCATCACGTCGGCCGAGCGCATCCCAGCGGTGAGGGACGGCAGCGTCGATATTGTCGCCGAGACGATGACCATCAACTGCGCGCGATGGCAACAGGTGGACTTCACCACCGACTACTACGACGCTGGCCAAAGGGTCCTCGTCCGCAGCGACTCCAAAGCCAACAGCATCGGCGACTTGGGGGGGAAGAAAGTGTGCGCCGCGGCCGGGTCCACGTCGATCCACAACATCGCCTCCGTGTCGACACACCCGGTGCCCTTCGTGGTCGCCGACTGGACCGACTGTCTCGTCGCCCTGCAGCAGGGCACGGTCGACGCCATCTCCACTGACGACACCATCCTCTATGGCCTCGCCGCCCAGGACCCGTACACCAACGTCATCGGCCCTCAGGTCAGCCATGAGCCGTACGGCATGGCTATTAGCCAGAGCCACCCGGAGTTCGTCCGCTTCGTCAACGGTGTCCTCGATCGAATGCGGGCGGACGGAACGTGGACCAACATCGCGACCAAATGGCTGGGACCGGTACTCAAGCCGCTCAACTTGCCGATACCCCCGCCGCCCGCGGGCCTCTACAAGGACTGACGTGACGCTCGCCCAGATCGACGACGCGTTGCGCGGCCTCCGCCAGGCCTCCGACCGAATGACCGACAACCTGATGGAGCTCGAGAACGACCCCACCCGCAAAGTGCTGGATGAGGCGTCGCTGACGGGCGTGACGGCGGAACGATGGCGCCAGGCCAGGGCGACGCTGGGTCAACTCTGGCAGTGGTTCAGCCAGTTGAAGGACGTGCTCGACCAGACGATCGAACTGCGGGGCTCGAAGCCACGCGTCGACAGCGACCGGCTGGCCCGGTTGGACCAGCTCGTCAACGGGCCATCGATCGAGGTCTCCAACCAGCAGATCCCGCTGGCCGAGCGGGGCCTGCTCGGCCCGGCCGAGACGACGGTCCACTGCTCGCCGAACCAGCTCCTCGCCCGGATGTCGGATTCCTTCGATCGCGTCAAAGAAGTGGTTGTCGCCGCCAGCCAGGCGTGGAGCCCCCTCCTCCCCCGGCTTCAGACCGGGCAGACGGAGCTCGCCGCGGCCGATCGGCTGGCAGCCAGCCTCCAGGAGCAACATGTACCCGAGCTCGACGCCCTCCGGGCCCAGCTGGACTCCATCGGCGACCGCTTGGCAACCGATCCCCTCTCGATTCAGCCCGGCGCGGCGGATCAAGTGATCACCGGTCTGATCGCCGCGCGCCAGGATCTCGAGGAACTGGCCAGCCTGCGGGACAATCTCACCGCCCGGCTCGACCAGGCGAGCGGACTTTGGGCGGAGCTGCAGCGCACGGTGGAGACAGCCCGCGATACCCATGCCGAGGCAGAGCTGAAGATCGCCTCGCCCGCGATCCCTCCCGCACCCCGCCTGGACCCTGACTTCGGCCGGCATCTCGATCGGGTGAGGGCGCTGGCCGCCCGTTCGGAATGGCGGGCAGCCCGTCGCGAGCTCCGCGAGTGGAGCCGCACCGCCACGTCCCTCCTGGGCAACGCCCGCCGGGTCGGCGAGGCCAGCCGGCTGCCCATTGATCAGCGCAACGAGCTGCGCGGCCGTCTGGATGCCTACCGGGCCAAGGCCAACCGCCTCGGTCTGCTGGAAGACAGCCGGCTGTGCGGGTTGTACGACCGGGCCCATCGGGAGCTGTACTCCGCCCCGACCAACCTGACAACCGCAGAGGAACTGGTCCGCAAGTACCAGCAAAGCCTGCCCTTGAAGCCTTCACCCGGACAGGTGTCGTCGTGAGCTGCCAGCGACCGGGCTGCACGGGCGTGATCGAGGGCGGTTATTGCAACCAGTGCGGGATGGCGCCCGCCAACGGCCATTCGGTCGCATCCCGCTCGAGCGGCACCAGCTCGAGTCGGACGACGACCAGCCGCCGCAACGGAACCCGCACCGCATCGACCGGCCGCAGCCATCTGGGTGCCGGACTGGTCGACGTCCCGCCCGTCCCGTATCGAGACCCCTCGACGGCGGTGCTGGCCAACCCGGAGGTGGGCGAGGAAAAGCGGTTCTGCGGCTATTGCGGCCAGCCCGTCGGCCGCAGCCACGGTGGGACGCCCGGTCGCACGGAAGGCTTCTGCCGCAAGTGCGGCCATCCCTACTCGTTCGTGCCCAAGCTGGCCGCGGGTGAGCTGGTCGCCGGACAGTACGAGGTGGTTGGTTGTCTGGCTCACGGCGGCCTGGGATGGATCTACCTCGCTCGCGACCGCAACGTCTCCGATCGCTGGGTCGTACTCAAGGGCCTGCTTGACTCCGGCGATCGGGATGCCATGGCGGCCGCCGTCGCGGAGCGCCGTTTCCTGGCCGAAGTGGAGCACCCGAACATCGTCAAGATCTTCAACTTCGTCCAGCACAAGAACGCCGGCTACATCGTCATGGAGTACGTGGGCGGCACGTCGCTGAAGGACCTGCTCAAGCAGCGCCGGGAGACCGCCCTCGGCCGTCCCGATCCGATTCCGGTCGCCCAGGCCATCGCCTACCTGGTGGAGATCCTCCCCGCGCTCGGCTACCTGCACAAGCTCGGGCTCCTGTTCTGCGACTTCAAGCCGGACAACGTCATCCAGACCGACGAGACGCTCAAGCTGATCGACATGGGCGGAGTGCGGCGCATCGACGATGACGTCAGTCCCGTCTACGGCACCGTCGGGTTTCAGGCGCCCGAGATTGCCGATGCCGGCCCGTCGGTGGCGTCCGACCTCTTCACCGTGGCTCGCACTCTCGCCGCCCTCACCATCGACTTCAAGGGCTACCAGAGCACCTACCAGTACACCCTGCCCGGGCCGAATGACGTTGCCCTCTTCGCCCGGTACGACTCTGTCTACCAGCTCCTGCTGAGAGGCACTGCCACCAATCCCGACCCGCGGTTCCAGTCGGCTGACGAAATGGTCGAGCAGCTTCTTGGCGTGCTCCGGGAAGTCGTCGCGGCCGAGGACGGCGTCGCCCACCCCGCGCCGAGCTCCCTCTTCACCGGCGACTTCCGCGACAGGACCGATGCGCTCTGGTGGCGCTCACTGCCCTCGTTGCGAGTGGCCGCCGACGACCCGGCAGCCGGCTTTCTCGCCACCGTCAGCTCGACCAGCTCGACCGAACTGGTCAAGGTCCTCTCAAGTGCCCCCGTCCGCACCATCGAGGTGGACCTCCGGCTGGCCCGTGTCATGATCGACAACGGCGACGGTACCGGTGCGCAGCAGGTGCTGGACCGGATCGACGCAGCCGATCGATGGGAGTGGAGGGCGTGGTGGGACCGCGGACTCCTGGCGCTGGCGACCGGGGAGCCTCCCGAGGCACTGACCGCCTTTGATTCCGTATACCGGTATCTCCCGGGCGAGCTCGCCCCGAAACTCGCGCTCGCCGTCGCGTCGGAGTCAGCCGGCGACATCGCAAGCGCCGCCCGCTGGTACGACATCGTGTCCCGCACCGACCCCTCCTTCACGACCGCGGCCTTCGGGCTCGCCCGTTGCCGGCTGGCGACCGGGGATCGGACCGGCGCGGTCGAGGCCTACAACCGGGTACTTGAGACGTCGAGCGCCTACCTCGAGGCTCAGCTGGGCGCGGCCCGAGCACTGGTTGGGTCCAACGGGGCGTCCGGCCCGGACATGACCGATCTGACGACGGCGTGTGCTGCGATCGACCACCTGACCCTGGACGGCGAGCAACGAGCCAGTCTCACGAGAGACCTGTTCCAGGCGGCGTTGAACCTCATGCGGACGGGGCGTGTCCGCCCCGATCCGCAGGTCACCTTTCTCGGAGAACCCCTCACCGAGCGGCGGCTCCGGGAAGGGCTCGAGCGGGCCTACCGCACGCTCGCTCATCTGGCCGCGACGCCGGAAGAGCGAATCCGCCTGGTCGACGTGGCGAACCAGGTCCGTCCGCGCACGCTCGTATGAGCGGCGCCGTCGCCACCGCCTGTCCGGCGTGCGGTGCGCCCATCGAACCCACCGATGAGTTCTGCGAGGCCTGTGGGGCCTCGCTCAAAGCGGCACCGTCGGGCGGATGCCCGGGGTGCGGCGCGCCGGCGGACGCGATCGACGGCGATGGCTATTGCACCCGCTGCGGCCTCCGCCAGCGACGTCCAGGAGACCACCTCGAAGTCGACGTGCGACTGGCCGCGGGTGTGACCGATCGAGGCCTGCGCCATCACCAGAACGAGGACGCCATGTTCCTCGCCGCCACGGAATATGGCGGCATTGTCGCGGTGGTGTGCGACGGCGTTTCTTCGTCGGCCGAGCCAGACGCGGCAGCCCGAGTGGCGACTGACACGGCTGGCCAGCTGCTGATGGCGGCCATCGACGGCAGCGCCGGGGATCCGGGTAAGGCCACTCGCAACGGGATCAAGGCCGCCCAGACCGCGGTCAGCCAGGTCAGGTGGACCGCGCAGGGCGACCTGCCCTCGCCAGCCTGCACCTTTGTCTCCGCCATCTGGCGACGGGACTGCATTACGGTCGGCTGGGTGGGCGACAGCCGGGCCTACTGGCTGAACGGGCCCAGCTCTCGACGCCTGACGGTGGACGATTCCTGGGCGGAGGAGCAAATCCAGGCGGGCGCCATGACGGAGGCGGAGGCCAGCCGCGACCCGAGGTCACACGCCCTGACCCGCTGGTTGGGGGCGGACGCGCCGCCAGGCGATCCTCAAGTGATGTCGTTCACGCCGGAAGGGCAGGGGCGACTGCTGCTGTGCTCGGATGGGCTGTGGAACTACCTTCCGGCTGCGGCCGGACTGGCCGAACTGCTGGAGGCGCAACCACCCGGCGCCGGATCGCTGGCGATCGCCCGAGCTTTCACCGACTATGCCCTGGCCAGTGGGGGCCACGACAACATCACCGTAGTGATCACCAGCCAGCCGACGGATTCACAGCTGCGAGGAGCGACGTGACGATCTTCAGCGCCGACACTTACCAGAACGAGTTTCTGCCGGACGGCGGCACGGAAGTCAACGCTGTCATCACGGTGACGGCCGCGACGGGCTCCTCTGCCGGCGGGCCGGCCGGCCCGGCTAAAGCGGCCGAAGCAGCGGAAGTCATCATGATCGACATGTCGGGCTCGATGAACTACCCCCCGGCCAAGTTCCGGGCCGCCCAGCACGCGACCGAAGTCGCGATCGACTGCATCCGCGATGGCGTGTGGTTCGCGATCATCGCCGGCACCAAGCTGGCTCATCAGATCTACCCCCAGCCCGGCTGGTTGGTGCCCGCGTCCGGCGAGACGCGCTCCGACGCAAAGGCAGCGGTGTCGCGGCTGGAGGCTCAGGGCGGCACCGCGATCGGTGCGTGGCTCAACCTGGCCAACCAGCTATTCGCGACCAGACCAAACGCCATCCACCATGCCATTCTCCTTACGGACGGGAAGGACGAGAGCGAGACACCGGGCGAGCTGGCGCGGATTCTTGCCGCGTCCGAGGGCCGGTTTCAGTGTGACTGCCGCGGCGTCGGAACCGACTGGGTCGTGAGCGAGCTGCGAACGGTCGCGTCTGCGTTGCTGGGCACCGTCGACATTGTCGCCAATCCGTCCGAGCTGGCAGCCGACTTCCGCGCCGTCATCGAAAAGGCGATGGGCAAGGAGGTCAACGATGTCGCCCTCCGGCTGTGGACCCCGCAGGGAGCTGTGGTTCAGTTCGTCAAGCAGGTGGCACCGGCCATTGCCGACCTGTCTGACAAGAGAACACCCGTCAACGACCTCACTGGCGACTACCCCACCGGGGCGTGGGGCGAGGAGTCCCGTGACTACCACGTCTGCATCAAGGTCAAGCCGGGCAAGGTCGGAGACGAGATGCTGGCGGGCCGAATCAGTCTGGTGGTCGACGGCCAGGTCGAGTCGCAGGCGCTCATCAAGGCGATCTGGACCGACGACACCGAGCTGACGACGCAAATCAACCGGGAGGTGGCCCACTACACCGGACAGGCGGAGCTGGCCCAGGTCATCCAGGAAGGCCTGGAAGCCCACAAAGCCGGCGACGACGACGCGGCCACGGTGAAGCTCGGGCGGGCGGTGCAACTGGCCACCCAGACCGGCAACGAGGACACCACCAGGCTGCTGGCCAAGGTTGTCGACGTCGACGACCCGGTCACCGGAACCGTCCGGCTGAAGCGTCAGGTGGCCGAGGCTGACGAGATGGCGCTCGACACCCGTTCCACCAAGACGGTTCGCGTCAACCGGCCGGCGCCGTGACGGCTGTCTGCCCCAACGGCCATCAGTCGGCGACCACTGACTACTGCGATCAGTGCGGGGCCAAGGTCGAGGGCCCCGAGGCGACCGGCGCGGCTCAGCCAGCTCAGCCGGCTCAACCGGCTGCGGCGGAACCGGAGCCCGCGGCCACGCCAACGGGGGAACCCTGCCCGGTCTGCGGCGCGGCGCGCGTCGGCACGGATCGGTATTGCGAGGGATGCGGCTATGACTTCACCGCCGTCGCCGCGGTCGGAGAAGCGGTGCCAGCAAATCCGGCAAACCCCGACACCGTGTGGGAAGCGGTCGTGACGGCCGATCGGACCTACTACGAGCGTGTCGCTCCCGAGGGAATCCCCTTTCCTCCGCACTGCCCTGCCCGCACCTTCGTCATCAACGGACAGGAGGTTCGCATCGGGCGGCGCAGCGCCTCTCGAGGGATCCAGCCGGAGATCGACCTCGGTGGTGCGCCCGAGGACACCGCCATCTC
>JBPYFF010000214.1:0-5886 GCA_051984455.1 Acidimicrobiales bacterium
CGCCGACAGCCAGTGCGTCTGCGGGACATTCAGCCCCTCGCTCGCGCCGTGCTTGCGTCCTACAACGCCCCACTATCAGACGCCTCCGCAAAGGGGGCTACGAGCCGATTACCGACTCGCTGCGATCACCGCGCTGAATGCGCGGAAAGAACGCTACGACACTTCGGCGTCGTCGCCCACCCTGATCGTGCCAGGGAGTTCGACGTTGGCGTAGGCGCCGAGGCAGGCGAACACGCCGACCCCCGCGAACTCGGCGCGATTGTGTCGTGCGATCGTCCTCAGGACCTCCCGGTCGATGCCGAGATCGGGCTGGGCGAGGGTGGTCATGACGCAGCGGGGAGTGGGGGCGAACACGGAAAGGCGGACGGCTCCAACCGTCAGGGTGTGGCCGACCCAATCGTTCTCGACGAAGGTGTCGCCGTCGGTGTCGAGGAGCATGGTCATGCGGAACCGCCGCGGGTCCCAATCGCCCTCAGGATGGTGCCGCTCGGCCGCCCGCAGTGACGCGGTCGTAAGCACCGTGACCGGGGCGACGTCCTGGAACGTGCCCGGAGCCAGCATCCCGACAGGATTGGCGCTCACCGTCTCGCCATCGCTGGTTTGCCCGGACTGCAACGAGGCCACGAACTCTGCGGGCGCCAACCCCTCGATGTCCGGCCAGACCTCCTCATAGGCGGCACCGGCCGCTGGCACGGGGCTGAGCGTGACCGCCCGGCCCACGGCGGCCGACAGGCGAGCGTCGACGTCGGGGTGGGTGCTCGAGAGTTCCACACCCCCGGGACATGTGATCGCCACCGGCTGGCCCGGCCCCGGCTCGGCCGAGAACCGGGCGGCGAACCCGAGCAGGCCGGCCCAACGGCGAGGGTCCTTGGCACTGGCCACGGCGCCACTCTCGGCGTCAACCAGCGCATAGGCGCGGTCGCCGACGACACCGGTCGCGTCCATCGTCACCTCCACCGGCATCTCGCCCTGCATCGACTTCACCGGGCAGCGACGAATCTCGACAAGGTGCATGGCCTAGTCTGCCGCTGTTGGGGCAAAGCCGGTGGTCCGCCTTCGTGCCGCGCTCAAGGTTCTGCTGACCGCTGACCTGTTGCGCGATGGCATGGCCTTGCCGTTCGACGAGCCCGATGAAACCCAGAACCACCGCCTCTGGTGGTCCGCGGTCTACTACGCCAACCGGATCGACGACCGCATCAAGCGGCGCAGAGGGACATTGCCAGGCATTCCTGCATCCCGTCTGGTCGATAGCACTAAGGCCGGGAGCGACGGTTACTACGTCCACCAGGTCTTGGCCCAGAAGGGCAACTATGTCTTCGGGCTGGAGTACCACACCGAGACAGCCGGACCACTGCAGTCGACGGAATGTCGGCAAAGTCACACCGCGTCGGAGTGTCAACTCGGCGACATGCCCCGTGTTCGCGTCACCACTGCGCACCGCCACTTTCGGTCTCATTATGGCAATTGGCCATTCCACGGCCACATGTGGGTGGCCAGGGGCAACTGGAGCAACTGAAGGGGGCTTTCAGAATGCAACGACGAAGCCGTGAAGGCAGCATCAAGAGGACAGGAAGGCTGCGCGCATTCCTCGTCGCCTTGCTGCTAAGCGTCCCGCTCGTGGGCGCCGTCAGCGTCGGCACCGCCACGGCGAGCCCGCCACGGTGCCCGATCTGGGCCAACACCCCTAAGTAGGCCCTTCGGGCGCTGTCCTGGGCCAGGAAGCACCCCGGGGAGCGTCGCGCATCTTCGCTGGCTTTGGTGCGCTGAGCCCGAGCCCCGCTTCCCGGGTGGTCGCCAGCTCGCCGACGCCCACTTGTCGTACGGGTGCCGTTGCGGCCCCAGCGCTGGTATCGCTCACCCCACCGCACCTGCCAGGCACTGGACCGAGCCCACTTTCTCTAAGCTGGAGTCGTTCGTGGTGACCAGCCCATGGTCGAAGGGGTGAACCGAGATGAAATTCTTGGTCGACGTGACTGGAACGGTGAAGAAGCCGATAAAGGGCCACCTGGAGGACGGGGAGGCTTACGTTGCCGGCTGTACAGCGGGACACTCGACAGCCTGACGCTGGGCGTCGGTCAATGGTGCTGGGGCTGGTATCGCGTCTGGCTGAACTACTCCCAGCCCTGGTGGTGGTAGAAGGTCGAGACGCATTCGGGAGGCCTCTCCAGCGGGCTCACCGGCCAGCTGGCGGGATGGGTCGACTACGCCTACGAGTACGGCGCCGCCGTCGTCGACCACTTCTCGGTGCCCAGTTGCTACCCCTAGACCGGCCACGACGTGGACGCAGGGCTCTGGGTCTTCGGCAACGGCACCTACCTTGGTGCATAAGCTTTTGACAGTGATCCTCCGGGTTCCGTTGACCAACCCGAGCTCGAACCCGACACTCCCGGTCCACCACACCAATCCCATCGCCTCGGGCATCGCGTAGCTGGTGCTGGTGAACATCGTGGTCGTGGTCGTGCGGGCGTTTGTGTGGATATTGGCCACCCTGGGCCGGCACCTGCGCGACCACGAGCTCCACGACCGGGAGCACGAGCCGCACCTCTAGGGCTAAATCCAGACGGACCGTCGTTGCGTACAACAACCGTCCGTCACCCCTGGACCCTTGTGCGGGGGATGGGGTTCAGCCCCGGCCCGGGGGTGACGGCTGAGGGAGGGATCTCTAGGGCCTTTCGACCTCTATCGCCTCCAGGCGGCGGGCGGACCGCTGAAAGTGGCGGAACCTCCAGCCCCGGGGCGGCACCAACGACACTGTGGCAATCTTCGGTGTGCCGCTGGCGTCCGCACAAACGACAATCGGTCGACCCGTGAAGGGAGCGGTATGGGTTACACGCTGCTGGGGTTGGTCATAATCGCTGCCATCGTCTGGCTGCTGATCTGGGCCGTCAGAGTAGTGAGCCCCAACTCAAGGGGTTGGCTACAAGCCCTCGTTGTGGTGGCGTGTTTCGTCATCCCGTTCGCCGCCGTCGGATTGATCGCCGTCGCCGTCTTCCAAACCGTCCGGGCTCGGAGAAGGACGGCGTGAGACGGCCGGCCATCATCGGCGTCCTAGTCGTCATGGCTGTGGCGGCGTGTAGCGGCGGTGGCGCGAGCGCGGCCAGCCTGGTCGCTCAAGCCTGCCACGGGAGCGCGCCGATCCTGCCTGGCCAGTCGACGTCAAAAACGTACGGAGAGACGCTGGCTGGTTACAAGCGGGCCGAGACGTTTACGACCCGAGCGGCGGCAAAGGACACCCGGTGGGAGAAGCTCAACGAAGCGTACGGGACGCTTATTTTCGCCTGGTCGCCGGTTGTCGCCATCACAGGCGAGGGCTATCAAAGGGGCTACGCGCTGACCGATGCCCAGGAGACCCAACTCTGGAATGTATACCGCTGGTCGGGTCTGGCGGCGGCCGCTGGGGACACAGTGCGATCAGAGTGCGCGGTCGCCGCGGCCGCGAAGTAATGGCCGCCGCTTCTTCGACTTCGGCACGGATAGGTGGAGCCGCAGCCGTTCCTCACTAGCCGGCCGCCAGTTGGCCGACGCCCACTTGTTCCACCGCTCGAACCTGGCGCCGTCGCAGCCACCCCCGCTCAGCAGTGCTCCTCGATGTGGTCGAGCCCCGGCACGTGCGACATGACGCGGAGCCTCCCCGAGCGTTCCTTCAGCGGCACCACAGGCGCCGGCTCCGGATGCTCCTCATCCCCGATCCGCCAACCGAGCTGCAGCATCGCCGTGGGACTAAGTCCGTGGTTAGCCGTGATGGCCCGACACTCCCTCGCCACCTTGCACGCCTCGGTCCGACCGGCGATGACGTCGTCGGCCATCATGGCAAACAGCCACAGCGTCGACTCGACTGATCCCACATCACCCTTTGGGGCTTCGAACGCAGCCCACGCCACCAGGTGCCCGTCTGGGCGTACCACAGACACCACGAAGGGAGTTTCGGGCCGGTCCGGGGCGTCCTTCCCGGCAACCGACCTGGGCTGCTTGAGACCCCCCCTTGGCCCTCGCACGTGCCACGCTACGGGCAGTCTGAGAGACTGTGGCCGTGGGGGTGCCGTCAGGGACGGTGACGTTCCTGTTCACCGACATGGAGGGGTCGACCCGGCGATGGGAGGAAGACCCTGACGCCATGCGGGTCGCCGCGGCCAAGCACGACGAGGTGGTGCGAGGAGCGATCGAAGCCCACGGCGGCTATGTCTTCGCCACTGGCGGGGACGGGTTTGCCGCCGCCTTCGGGCGAGCAACGGCCGCCGTAGCGGCGGCCCATCATGCCCAGGCGGCCCTGACCCGTGTTGAGGGCATCGCCGTGCGGATGGGGGTCAGCACCGGCGAGGTGCACGAGCGCGACGGCGACTACTTCGGCCCGGCGGTCAACCGCACCGCCCGCCTTATGGCCGCCGCCCACGGCGGGCAGGTCCTCGTTTCGGGCGCGGCTGAGGCACTCGTGCGCGGCCAACTCCCGCAGGGTATCGAGCTGATCGACCTCGGTGAGCACCGCCTGCGTGACCTCGGTCGCCCGACCAGAGTGTTCCAGCTCAGCGAGGAAGGCCGGCCGGCAGACTTCCCGCCCCTTCGCACCCTGGACGCGTTCCCGGGCAACCTCCCCGCCCAGGTGAGTTCCTTCATCGGGCGCGAGTCCGAGGTGTCCCGGGTGGCGTCAGCCTTGGTCGAGTCGCGGGCCGTGACCCTGACCGGCGTGGGCGGGGTCGGCAAGACCCGCCTGGCGCTTCAGGTCGCCGCGGATCTCCTCCCGCGATACCGGGAGGGGGCCTGGTTGGTGGAACTGGAGCCGGTGCGCGATCCCGAAGGGGTCGTCGAGGCGGTGGCGGCGGTGTTCCACCTCACCGGCCGAGTCGGCCAATCCTTGGACGACTCCTTGGTTGAGTCCCTCGCCCCCAAGCAGCTCCTGCTGGTGCTGGACAACTGTGAGCATCTCCTGGGAGCTGTCGCCCGGCTCGTCGCCCGACTGGCACGGTCCTGCCCAGAGGTGGGAGTGCTCGCCACCAGCCGGGAGGGCATGGCCATCGAGGGAGAGCAGCTCTTGGCGGTGCCGCCCTTGGAGGCGGGCGAGCCAGGTCAGGATGTGGGCCACCTCATCCACACCGACGCCGTGCGGCTGTTCGTCGAGCGGGCGAGAAGCGTCAAGGTCGACTTCGCGCTGACGGAAACCAATGCCTCGGCGGTGGTTGAGGCGTGCCAACGACTCGACGGGGTTCCCCTTGCGATTGAGCTGGCCGCGGCTCGGGTCATCGCCTTGAGCCCGGCGGAACTGGTCCAGCGGCTCGACCGGCGCTTCCAGGTGCTGGCCGGGGGACGGCGGGGAGCGATCGAACGCCACGCCACGCTGCGAGCGGCCATCGACTGGTCTTACGAGCTGCTCAGCGTGGCCGAGCAGCGGCTCCTCGCTCGGCTTGCTGTCTTCTCGGGTGGATGCACCCTGGAGGCCATCGAGAAGGTCTGCAGCGGCGACCCGGTTGAGCGCGACGCCGTCTTCGACCTCCTGGCCGGCCTGGTTTCTCGCTCCCTGGTCGTCGCCGAAGACCACGGAGCCGGCACTCGCTACAGGCTCCTGGAGACGATTCGTCAGTACGGCGAGGAGCGTGTGAGCGAGCACGAGGAGACCGAGTCCCTTCGGGTGCGTCGCGCCAGCTTCTATGCCGCTTTGGTAGGGCGGGCAAGCGAGCGGGTGTGGGGGCCAGAACAGATCGCGTGGGCTAAGCAGGTTGTCGCTGAGCGAGACAACATCCTGTCGGCCATCGCCAATGCCATTGATGCCGGCAACGCCGGGCTGGCGGTGCGGCTCGTCGCGCACACTCCGAGCGACCAGAACTCGATCGGCGAGATATTTCCGCTGCCTGCCTCACGCGTGCTGGACCTTGTCGGAGCTGAGCAACAGGCAGG